>NZ_BAAHXE010000016.1:0-44120 GCF_054657095.1 Hydrogenophilus islandicus
AAGATGGACAACGTTGACAGCCCATTTCGAACCGTTCATGTGGTCGACGACGACGAGGCGATCCGCGATTCGCTCCTCTGGTTGATTGAAGGAGCAGGATACCTGGTGAGCGCCTATCCCGACGCCGAGTCGTTTCTTGCCGCACTGCCCCACATTGAACCCGGGTGTGTGATCTGTGACGTCCGGATGCCTGGACTGAGTGGCCTGCAACTCTTTGATGAACTCAAACGACGCCATCTCCCTTTTCCGCTGATCTTTCTGACCGGCCACGGCGATGTCCCGATGGCCACAGGGGCTCTGCGCGGCGGGGCGATCGATTTCTTGGAAAAACCGGTCGACGAATCGGTGCTCCTCGAGCGGTTGCGTGAAGGGTTTGAGCGGCTTGCTCTCGAATGGTCGCAACGCACCGAGCGCGAAGCGTTCGCTGCCCGTTTTGCATCCCTCACGCCGCGGGAACGCGATGTCTTTCACCGGGTTGTCGCCGGTTACCTCAACAAGCAGATCGCCGACGAGCTGGCAATTTCGATCAAAACGGTCGAAGTCTATCGCGCTCGGGTCATGGAGAAGATGGGGTGTCGCAAGGTGGCTGAGTTGGTGGCCTTGTGGGCACACCACCAGCAAGCCAGCGGTTGAGCAAACGGCGGGCAAAGTGCGCCGTTTCGCTCGCCGTAAGCCCAACGGGGCCTACCCCTTCTTGCGCGGCAAGTTCCGCTGCAGCCCCATGGAGATAAGCGGCAAAAGCGGTCGCTGCAAGTGGGGGCCAGCGTTGCGCCAGCAGCGCGACGAGTAACCCCGTGAGGGTATCGCCCATGCCGCCGCTGGCCATCCCGCCGTGACCGGTGGGGTTGATCGCCCACTGCCCGGCTGGGGTAGCGATGATCGACCCGCACCCCTTGAGGAGGACTGTGGCGCGGAAGCGTCGGGCAATCGCGACGGCCGCACCGATCCGATCCCGCTGAACTTCGGCCGAACTTACGGCAAGGAGCCGCGCCGCCTCTCCGGGGTGAGGGGTCAATACCGTGGGGGCGTTGCGTAGGGCAACCTGGTCAGCTAAAGGGGGGGTGCGTGCCAATAGGTTCAGAGCGTCGGCGTCGATCACCAGGGGCTGAGGGGTCGCGACCGCCTGTTCAAGCCAGAAGAGTGCCGGACTCGTCACCCCCAACCCTGGGCCGACCGCAAGCGCCGTTGCGTCAGCGGGGATCCCCGCAGGCCACATCACCTCGGGGTGGAGGGGATCGCAGGGAAGGTGATCTTTCGTAACTGCTATGGCAGAGACCTTGCCGGTCCCCAGGGCGAGTGCGGCGCGCGCTGCAAGGTGCAATGCCCCGACCATACCGCTTGCTCCGCCAATGATCGCTGCGTGGCCAAAGTCGCCTTTGTGAACGTTGCGTGGTCGTGCAACGAGCCAGCGGGAAAAGAGCCCGCGCTCGAGCAAGAGACCGGCGTCAGAGGGAAGCGATTCGGCAGATGCGTTTTCTTCCACCTCTTCTGAGAAGAGGGCAGAAGCAGACCGGTTCGCCCATTCGTTCAGCGCTTCGGTTACCCCCAACGGAGCAACGGCGACCGTTCCGGCGTGATCGGGGCCGTCGTGGGTGTGTAGCCCCGGTTTGTCGGCAAGGAAGGTCACTGTCTCATCTGCTTTGAAGACCACCTCGCCGATCCGGTTACCCGTGTCGGCGTCAAGGCCGCTTGGAATATCGACGGCGACGCGGTAGGCCTGTTGTTCGTTTGCCCAACGGAGCCAAGAGGCGTAGGGTTCGCCAATCGGCCGCGTCAGGCCGATTCCGAAGAGCGCGTCGACGACCACCAAAGGGACACCCTTCTGCGCCACCGCTAGCGGATCGGTGACTGTTGTACCCCCCTCTTGGCACCATCTCGCCCACGCGTCGCGATGTTCGGGAGAGATAGCGTCCGACGGGGGGAGGGCGACAACTGCGACGGGATAACCCCATTCGTGGAGACGGGTTGCTGCAACCAACCCATCGCCGCCGTTGTTTCCCGGACCGCAGAGAAAGAGAAACGTTGCTCCTTGCTCACCCCAGCGCTTCAGCCGATCGGCTAACGCAGCGCCCGCGCGCGCCATCAGCGGCGTCTCAGGAACGTACCGGGCCTCCAGGGAACGAAGGGCTCGAATGGTCAGTAACAGGTGGACATCGACTTGGTTCATCGCAACCGCCATGACCCTTATGCTAGAATTCTTCTCTTAGCATACCGCAAAGCAAGGAAAAACGGATGGAAGAGCAAAACGTTCAGAACCCGGATGTGACCACCCAGGCGGCACCCGCTCCCGCTGAGACACCCAACCCCCTTGAACGCAAAGTGACGCTTCGTATTCCCGCTGAGCAGATTGCTTCTGAGACCGATCGTCTCATCAAGCAGTACGCGCGCAGTGTCAAGATGCCCGGATTCCGTCCCGGCAAAGTCCCGCTCAAACTGGTTGAACGGATGTATGGGGCGGAGGCGCGCTCTGAAGCGCTCTCCAAGGCGATCGAAAAGGCGCTGACCGAAGCGGTCAAAGAGGGGGCGTACCGTGTTGCCGGCGGCTATCGGATTGAGCCCTCAGGGGACGAGCCGGCAGCTGAAGGCGAATTTATCGTCGAAGCCGCGTTTGAGGTCTATCCCGATATCGAAATCGCGGAGCTCAGTGAAGTCGAAGTCGTCAAGCCGGTGGTTACCGTCGACGACGCGGCAGTGGACCGCACGATCGAGGTGCTGCGCAAACAGCGCGCGACTTTCGTCGAGGTCGATCGCCCCGCCGCGCAAGGGGACCGCGTGACGGTCGATTTTGTCGGTACCCTCAACGGCGAACCTTTCGAAGGGGGAAGCGCCACCGATTATGTTTATGTCATCGGTGAAAGCCGCCTGCTTCCGGAGTTCGACCAGGCCCCGATTGGTCTCAAAGCGGGAGAAAAGAAGACCTTCGACGTCACCTTCCCAGAGAATTACGGCGCGGAACATTTGGCAGGGAAGACTGCCCAGTTTGAAATGACCGTCAAGAAAGTCGAGGCGGCGCAACTCCCGGAGGTCGACGCTGAATTTGCCCGTTCGCTGGGAATCGAAGAGGGCGACGTTGCGAAGCTGCGCGACGAAGTGCGTGCCAGCCTTGAACGGGAGGTGAGTGCTCGGGTAAATAGCGAAGTCAAACGGCAGGTGTTCGACGCGCTCCTCATGAAGCACGACTTCCCCTTGCCGCAAAGCCTCGTTGCCAGCGAAGCAGAGCAACTGGCGGAAAAAGCCAAGCGTGACCTCCAGATGCGCGGGCTCAAGGTCGATACCCTCCCGATCGAGCCCAAGTGGTTCGAGGAGGAGGCAAAGCGCCGCGTGCGGTTGGGGCTATTGATCGCCGAGATCGTGAAAACGTTCGGACTCTCCGCCAAACCCGAAGCGGTTCGTGCCCTCATCGAAGAGATTGCACAAAACTACGACGAACCCGAAGCGTTGGTGAAGTGGTACTATGAGGATCCCCAGCGTCTCGGTAACGCCGAGGCAGTCGTGATCGAGAACAACGTGGTGGAATGGGCGCTGCAGCGCATGACGGTCAAAGAGGAACCGCGTGAATTTGCAGCGTTCATGAACCAGAACGCTGCCTAAAGCAGAGAGGAAAGACCCATGAACGGACCGGTCGCCAGCGAAATCTATAACCTCGGCCTAGTGCCGATGGTGATCGAACAGAGTGGGCGCGGCGAACGCGCCTACGATATCTACTCGCGCCTCCTCAAAGAGCGGGTCATCTTCCTTGTCGGTCCAGTCAATGACGCGGTGGCGAACCTCGTGGTTGCGCAGCTCCTCTTTCTCGAGTCGGAGAATCCGGACAAGGATATCCACTTCTACATCAACTCCCCCGGGGGTTCGGTGACCGCAGGCATGGCGATCTACGATACGATGCAGTTCATCAAGCCCGACGTCTCCACCCTCTGCATCGGCCAAGCAGCGAGCATGGGGGCGTTTCTCCTCGCTGCCGGTGCCAAAGGGAAGCGCTATGTGTTGCCGAACGCTCGGGTGATGATCCATCAGCCGCTCGGTGGCGTGCAGGGTCAGGCGACCGACATCGAGATCCATGCCCGCGAAATTCTCAAGTTGAGAGCGCGGTTGAACGAACTGCTTGCCGAGCATACCGGCCAGAGCGTCAAGAAAATTGAGCGCGACACCGAACGGGATAACTTCATGTCGGCGCAGGAAGCGGTGGAGTATGGTCTAGCCGACAAAGTGCTCACCCGCCGCGGTGAGGAGTAAGCGATGGCCCGTTCCCGAAACCGCGATCTCAAATGCTCCTTTTGCGGGCGAAGCCAAGACGAGGTCGACCGCCTGCTCGCCGGCCCCAGTGGCCTTTACATCTGCAACTACTGTGTGCAGGATGCTTACCAGGCGATCCTCGAAGACGATCTCGCAGACGCCGAGGGGGAGCCTTTGACCGACTCGTCTGCGTTCGACTTCCGCAAGCTCCCGACCCCAGCAGAACTGGTCGCCCACCTGGACCAGTACGTGATCGGGCAGGATCACGCGAAGAAGGTGTTGTCGGTGGCCGTCTACAACCACTACAAACGGTTGCGTAGTCAGAGCCAAGGAAGCGACGTCGAGATCCAAAAGAGCAACATTCTGCTGATCGGCCCTACCGGTTCGGGAAAAACGCTCCTTGCGCAGACGCTAGCCCGCAAGCTCGACGTCCCGTTTGCGATTGCCGACGCCACAACCCTCACCGAAGCGGGATACGTGGGGGAAGATGTCGAAAACATCCTCCTGCGGCTGCTTCAAACGTGCGATATGGACGTCGAACGGGCGCAGCGTGGGATCATCTTTATCGACGAAATCGACAAGATCGCCCGCAAATCGGAAAACCCGTCGATCACGCGCGACGTCTCCGGCGAAGGGGTTCAGCAGGCGCTCTTGAAGATCATCGAAGGGACGATCGCGAATGTCCCGCCGCAAGGGGGGCGAAAAAATCCCCACGGCGAGATGATTCAGATCGACACCACCAACATCCTCTTCATCTGCGGGGGCGCCTTCGAGGGGCTTGAAAAGATCGTCGAACGTCGGGCGGAATCGGGCGGAATCGGCTTTGGTGCCAAGGTGCGTAGCCGCGAGAAGGCCAAACGGGATGAACTCCTGCGGCTGGTTGAACCCGAAGACCTCGTCCGTTTCGGGTTGATCCCTGAGCTGATCGGGCGGCTGCCGGTGATCGTGCCCCTCGAGGAGCTTGACGAAACGGCCTTGATGCGGATCCTGGTTGAACCCAAGAACGCCTTGGTGAAACAGTTTCAAGCCCTCTTTGCGATGGAGGGGGTGGAACTCGAATTCACCGAAGAGGCGATCCGTGCGATTGCCCGCCGCGCGATCGAGCGCAAAACAGGCGCTCGCGGCTTACGCTCGATCCTCGAGACGCTGCTCCTCCAGGAGATGTACGAACTCCCCTCGTACGCCGACCGCGTCGCAAAAGTGATCGTGGATGAAAACGTGGTGACCGAAGGGGTTCCCCCCCAACGCATTCCCCGAGATGCTGCGGGAGATATCAATCCCTCTTCGGCGGATGCGACGGGCCGACAGGTCAGCTAAATTTCCTGCACGCCTCTTCACCATCGGCCCGTGAGCGTCGTCCGCGCGCTCGACGGGCCTTTTTGATGTCAGAATGCACCTGGAACTCGGCAAGACCCCTTGAATCGAAGAAGTGACTCCCCCATAAAGAGCACATCCCCCTGAAAAGCAGCAAGGAATCCCACAATGAATGAAATGACACTGATCGAACGGATCGAACACTACCCGGTCTTGGCCCTCCGGGATGTCGTCGTCTACCCCGAAATGGTGATCCCCCTCTTCGTCGGCCGCCCGAAATCGATCAAGGCGCTCGAACTAGCGATGGAGGAGGGGGGCAAAATCGTCCTCGTCGCCCAGAAAGAGCCCGAACACGAGAACCCTTCGCCCGAGGATCTCTACCGGGTCGGTTGCCTCGGGCAGATCATGCAGATGATGAAGCTCCCCGACGGCACCGTCAAAGTGTTGATCGAGGGCAAGACCCGCGTGCGGCTCGTTCAGCTCGAAGACAGCGACGAGGTGCTGCTGGCGCGCATCGAGCCGCTTGAAACCACGCAGGAGAGCGACAGCGAGGTGCCCGCGCTCAGACGGGCGCTCCTCTCAGCCTTTACCGAGTACGTCAAGCTCAACAATAAACTCCCGCAAGAGCTCATCAACTCGCTCAACCAGATCGAAGAGAGCGACGCGCTCACCTATGCGATCGCCGCTCACCTTGGGGTGAAGCTCGAGAAGAAGCAGGAGATTCTCGAGATCGACGCGCTGCCGCAACGTCTGGAGCGGCTCCTTGCCCTCGTGGAAGGGGAGCTCGATATCCTGGAGACCGAACGGCGGATCCGGCAACGGGTGAAGCGCCAGCTTGAGAAGAATCAGCGCGACTTCTACCTCAACGAACAGGTCAAGGCGATCCAGAAAGAGCTCGGCGAGGCCGACGAACAGGCCGAACTCGACGAGATCGAGAAGAAGATCAAAGCGGCCGGCATGCCCAAAGAGGCCGAAGAGAAAGCGCTTGCGGAACTCAAGAAGTTGCGCCTGATGCAGCCGATGTCGGCCGAAGCGACGGTCGTGCGCAACTACCTCGACACGCTGGTACAGCTTCCGTGGTCGAAGCGCACGAAAGTCGCACTCGATCTCAAGAAAGCCGAGCGGGTACTCGACGAAGACCACTACGGGCTCGAAAAGGTCAAAGAGCGGATCGTCGAGTACCTCGCGGTGCAAAAGCGGGTCGACGTCGTCAAATCGCCGATCCTCTGCCTCGTTGGCCCTCCTGGCGTGGGGAAAACCTCTCTGGGTCAATCGATTGCCCGCGCCACCGGCCGAAAATTTGTCCGCATGGCGCTCGGGGGCGTGCGTGACGAAGCCGAAATCCGCGGCCATCGGCGCACCTACATCGGCGCATTGCCGGGGCGGATCATCCAGAGCTTGATCAAGGTCGGCGTCAAAAACCCGCTCTTTTTGCTCGATGAAGTCGACAAGATTGGCGTCGATTTTCGCGGGGACCCGAGTGCGGCGCTCTTGGAAGTGCTCGACCCCGAGCAGAACCATGCGTTCCAGGACCACTACGTGGAGCTCGATTTCGACCTCTCGGAGGTGATGTTTGTCGCAACTGCGAACACGCTCAACATCCCTGCGCCGCTGCTGGACCGCATGGAGGTGATTCGCCTTTCGGGCTATACCGAGGACGAGAAGATCGCGATCGCCGAGCGTTATCTACTCCCGAAGCAGATGAAAGCGAACGGCTTGAAGAAGCGGGAGCTCACCGTCACCACGGAAGCGATTCGCGACATCGTCCGCTACTACACCCGTGAAGCCGGTGTGCGCAACCTCGAGCGCGAAATCTCGAAGATCTGCCGTAAGGTGGTGAAAGGGATCTTGACGAAAGCGCTCAAAGCCCCGGTGACCGTCGACGCCCCAGCGCTCCAACAATACCTCGGCGTGCGTCGCTACACCTTTGGCGTAGCGGAAAAGAGCAACCAGGTGGGACAGGTGACCGGTTTGGCTTGGACCGAAGTGGGCGGAGAGCTGCTAACCGTCGAAGCGGTGACCCTACCCGGTAAAGGGAAGGTGATCACCACCGGGAAGCTCGGCGAGGTGATGCAAGAGTCGATCAAAGCGGCACTTACTGTGGTGCGCAAGCGCGCCGAATCGTGGGGGATCGCGCCCGACTTTTACGAAAAGACCGACGTTCACGTCCACATGCCCGAAGGGGCGATCCCCAAAGATGGGCCGTCGGCTGGGATTGCAATCACCACGGCGCTCGTCTCGTCGCTCACCGGTATTCCGGTGCGGTGTGACGTCGCGATGACCGGCGAGATCACACTGCGCGGCGAAGTGTTGGCGATTGGTGGACTCAAGGAGAAGCTCCTTGCCGCTGTTCGGGGGGGCATCCGCAAAGTTCTGATTCCCGAAGAGAATGTCAAGGACCTGGCGGAAATCCCCGAAAACGTCAAGAATGCCCTCGAGATCCAGCCGGTGCGGTGGATCGAGCAGGTGTTGGACGCGGCGCTCGAGCGCAAACCCGAGCCCCTTTTGAAAGTGGCAGAGCCGCTCACCGCGAAAGTGGCTGAAACGCCACCTGCTGTCTTGGCTGGAGGCAGCGAAGGGAAGCGCACGACACGTAAAAATCTGAAACACTAAGATATAATAGCGGGCGCTTGGCGGGTGCTTAGCTCAGTTGGTAGAGCGTCGCCCTTACAAGGCGAATGTCGGCGGTTCGAGTCCGTCAGCACCCACCACCCGCTTTGCATCCCTCCATGATTCCGTAACGTGTCTCCCGGCATCCTCTCTTTTGCCCGCACCTTCGCGGTCATTCCTGCTGCCGGAAGCGGTAGCCGCTTGAATGCCGCGCTTCCCAAGCAGTATCTCCCGCTTGCGGGCGCGCCGCTCATCGTGCGCACGCTGTCGCGGCTCCTCCAAGTCTCTTTCCTTGAGCGCATCTATGTCGTTTTGGCGCCCGATGATCGCCACTGGACGAGCGTCGTCGAACCCCATCTCGCCGATCTATCTGCTGAATGGGCTTTGAGCCGCGTCGCGGTTCTCCGCATCGGTGGCGAGACGCGGGCCCATTCGGTCCGGGCGGGGCTCAAAGTGGCCCACGCTGAAGGGTTTGGCGACGACGACTGGGCACTCGTGCACGATGCCGCGCGGCCGTGTGTCACGGTGGAGGCGATCGAACATCTTCACGCCGTTGTCGGCGGAAGTAACGTCGGCGGGCTCCTTGCCCAGCCGGTGACCGACACAGTTAAGCTCGCTCGCACGAACGATTCGACGGGGACCCCTGCTGTCGAAAGGACCGTGCCGCGCGAGCGGTTGTGGCTCGCCCAGACGCCGCAAATTTTTCGCCTCGCGCTCCTCCGTCAGGCGCTCGATCGCCACCCTGAGGCGACCGACGAGGCGAGTGCCGTCGAACGGTTGGGCCTCTCACCGCTGTTGGTTAAGGGGCACGCGAGCAATCTCAAAGTGACGCTGCCGGGCGATTTGGCGCTTGCCGAAGCGATCTGGCTCCTTCAGGAGCGCGGCCATGGATGAGGGCATCAAGGGTAGGGAACTCCCCCCTTTTCGCGTCGGAATCGGGTTTGACATCCACCCGCTCGTTCCCGGACGGCGGTGTGTGATCGGCGGCGTAGCGATCCCGTTCCCGTGGGGGCTCAAAGGCCACTCGGATGGCGACGTCCTCGCGCACGCCGTCACCGACGCGCTCCTCGGCGCGGCGGGTCTTGGTGATATCGGTGCGCTCTTTCCTGACCATGATCCGCGCTGGCGGGGGGCAGATAGCCTGATGCTCCTTCGGGAAGCGTGGCAGCACATCGCCGCCGCAGGGTGGCTACTCGGGAACCTCGACTCCGTGGTGATTTGCGAGCGACCCAAGATTCTCCCCTTTGTCCCGGCGATCAAGGAGCGGCTCGCCGCAGTGCTGGACGCTGTGCCGGAGCAGATTCAGGTCAAAGGGAAGACCCACGAGAAACTCGACGCGTTGGGGCGGGGCGAGGGGATCGCCGCTTACGCGGTCGCGCTCCTCTGGCGAAGGGGATCATGACCCCAGCGGGTGAGCCGCTGGGCAATGAGTGCATGAGTACCGAGACGCCCAGCGGTGTGCCGTCCCAACGTTTCCGGCTCTTCTTGGCGCTCCCCCCACCCGAAGGGTGGCGGCTCCGCGCTGTGAGAAAACTTCGTGCTACGCTCCGGCATCTCCCAGACGTCCGAGTCATTCCCCCCGAAAACTGGCATCTGACGCTCCTCTTTTTCGGCGAGCAGCGAGCGGCTGATCGCGACGCGATCCGCACGATTACGGAGACGCTCCCCCCCACCCCTGAGGTGCCGCTGCTGCTCGACCGCTTTGCGGTGTGGCCCCAGGCGGGAGTCGCGGTCCTCACCGCGCGTTCCGTTCCCTCAGAATGGCTCGATTACCAAAAGGGGATCGTCTCTCGCTTTACCCCGTACCTCCAGGAGGAGAAACGGGGGTGGCTGCCCCATCTGACCCTGATGCGGCGGGTACGGAAAGAGGTAGCTGACCCCCACCTCCCGCCGTGCCGCTGGGCGCACCCCATCCTGCCAGTGCTCTACTGCTCACACCTCGACCGGAATGGGGCACGCTATGAAGCGCTCACCGCGCGTCACGCAACGTAGCGAATCGCGTCGGCAAGCCGTTCGCTCAACGTCCGCTCGCTCTCTTGCGTGTAATCTTTGTCGATGGTCTTTTCGACCAGTTTTGCAGTCGTGCTGTCCATCTCGGCAAGAAGCAGCCCCTTGAAGTGCGGAGTGGCCACAACGATCAGCCGCTCAAAGGCGTGGCGGGTTCGCCCCTCTTTGAGATAGGCAGCAATTTCTTGCGCGAAGCGTTGCGCTTCGACCTCTTTGGGCGCAACACGCTCCCCATCGTGGGGTGTCGCTGCACCGCCATGATGGTGTTCCATCTGTCTGTCCGTCACCAGATCTTGGTTGCGGAGACGACTTTCCGGGTGGTTGAGTGTCGTGATGAGTTCCAATTCTCCTTTTGCATTGCATGCTTGGAAGATTTTTGCCATGCTGGCGTTGGCTACGACCACCCAGGTTTTCTTCATGATGCCTCTCTCCTTTCACTCAGACAGTCGGGCTCTCGTGCCATTTGAGCCGGATTGAGCCCGGTGATCCGGCTCCATTCCCAATATAGTGCGCTATCCCAGTTCTTCAAGAGATCTGGAGTGAGCACGAACGCTTCAGCCGTGACTGCAACAAATTCTACCGGATCGGTAAGCGCGTAGTCATCAAAGGGAAGCGAACTGTTCGCATCAAAAGCTTCGCACGCACGGGACCAACTTGCCTCCCATACCGGACCCCAGATCCCGCCGAGGGCCGCGTCGAGTCGGTGGGCCAATTCGTGCACAATTACCGCCCACCGTTCCAAGGGATCGTCGAGCCAGGCGACGACAACTGGCCCATTTTCCCACGTTTCACCGTCAAGCGTCTCCAGCGACTCATGGACAATCCCCGATTCCCCCTCTTCCCACCGCCGGTAAACACGAAAAGGGGCGGGGTAGAGGACCACCCCGACGAAGTCATCGAAGAGGGTGAGGCCCTCGCGATAAGCAAGGAGCGCTGCGCCATAAGCGACGGTTGCCGCCATCTCCGGGGTGAGCGTCAGTCCCTGCGCACCCCAAAACTTTTTTTGCGCAAGAAAAGAGAGAGCCAGTTCCACAAGGCGTTCGGCCTCGTGCGCTGCAGGAACGAAGGGTAAGGTGGCCGTAATCGACCGCCAGAAAGGGTCGGCTGCCGAGGAGGCGGTCACCGCGGCAGGAGGGGGACGACGCCACGCCCACAGACGACGCCAGAGAAGCGGTAGCCATTCCGTAAAAACACTCATCGTCGCGCTCTTGGAGGCAACGTGACCAGAATCCCGCCCAAGACCAGAATGAGCCCGACGGCGTGGTAGCCTTGCGGCGTTTCGCCCACGAGAAGAATGGAGAGGAGTGAGGAGAGCACCGGCATCGCGTAGAGGAAGAGGCTGCCCGTGCTCGCCCCGACCTGCGCGACCGCTGCGTTGTAGAAGATGTAACCGAGAAAACCGGGGAAGATTCCCGTGTAGAGCATTACCAGAAGAGTGGCCCACGAGAGCTCCGGCTCTTTCCCCAGTATCGCATGTTCCCACACGGTGAAGGGGATCAGCACAACGATGCCGACAGCGATAAAGAAAAGAAGTTGCACCAGGGGATCAATGCCGGCAGGTCGGCGCCGCAACAAAACCGTATAGAGGGCCCAGGTGAAGACCGCGACGACCATCCAGAGGTCACCACGGTTCACTTCGAGTGTGGCCAAGAGCGTCAGATCTCCTTGGGTAATGACCACCGTCACGCCCGTAAGCGCGAGAAGAATGCCGACCCCTTTGCGAACAGAAAGCGGCTCATGCACGAGCAGCGCCGCAAGGATCATCGTGGCAATCGGGATGAGGGTGTTCAAGAGGCTCGCGTTGATCGCGGTCGTCCATTGCAGCGCCAGATAGGCAAAGGTGTTGTATCCCCCAACACCCAGGACACCCAGAAGCGTCATCAGTCGCCAATGGCGGCGAACCATCGGCCAGTTCTTCTGCCACAGGGGGAGTGCCACCGGAAGGCAGAGGAGCAACGCAATCACCCAACGCGCCATCGCCAATTGAATCGGCGGCAACGCGTCGCGGAAAGCGCGCGCGAGCACCATGTTTCCGGACCAAAAGGTGACGGTGTAAAAGAGGAGCGCGTACGGGTGGCGCAGCAGCGAAAGGTGGGATAATCTCATTGAGATAGTTTCGCATAAAACGGCATGGTTGCAACCCGCTCATCCCTTGCAGTCCAGTCCTGGGCAACAGCGCGTGACGCGCTCCTTGCGGATCTCACGGAGCAGGGTCAAGCGGAGCTCGAGCAGTTTGCCCAAGAGGCCCAAAAGGCGTTGGAGGGGATGACGCTGGAGACCGGCGAGCCAGCCTGGTCCCACGCGCTCGGGATGGCCCTTTTGGCGAGCGAGCTCCGCCTCGATACCGCAAGCCGCTTAGCAGCGCTCCTCTACCCGATCCCTACCCGCGCTCCTGAATATTGGGAAGCGATTGCCGAGTCCCTTTCGCCCGATGTCGTGCGGCTGATCAAAGGGCTGGAGCGGCTCCACGGGGTTCGGTTGCGGTGTGGCGAGGCGACGCCAGAGCAGGAGACGATTGAGGCGGTGCGCAAGATGGTGCTCGCGCTCGTTGAAGATGTGCGGGTGGTGCTCCTTCGCCTCAGCTCCCGGGTAATGACATTGCGCTGGTTCGCCAAACACGCTGATGACCCTGAGGCGCGCTCCTACGCCCTAGAATCGCGCACGCTCTACGCACCGCTTGCGAACCGCTTGGGGGTGTGGCGGCTGAAGTGGGAGATCGAGGATCTGGCCTTTCGCCTTCTGGAGCCCGAGACCTACAAGCTCCTTGCGAAACGGCTCGAGGAGCGGCGGAGCGAACGCGAAGCGTTCATTGCCGCGCGGATCGCCGAGTTTTCGGCGCTCGTCCAGCAACTGGGGATCTCCCCTTTTGAGGTGACCGGTCGGCCAAAACACCTTTACAGCATCTACCTCAAGATGACGCGCAAGGGGCTCGAGCTCGAGCGGATCTACGATCTCCGTGCCGTGCGCATCCTGGTACCGCAGGTGGAGGATTGTTACGCGGTGCTCGCGGCGGTCCATGAGCGTTACCCGCCGATAGAAGGGGAGTTTGACGACTACATTGTCCGGCCGAAAGCGAACGGCTACCAGTCGCTCCACACCGCTGTGCGCGCGCACGACGGCCGGCCGCTCGAGGTGCAGATTCGCACCTTTGCCATGCACCGCGCTGCTGAGTTGGGGGTTGCCGCCCACTGGCGCTACAAAGAGGGGGGACAACGCCCCTCAGCATACGACGAGCGGATTGCGCTCCTGCGCTCGCTCCTTGCGTGGCGCGACGAGGTCGCCGACGCCAACGCCTGGGCAGAGCGGGTCAAACGCGCCGTCAAGGAGGAGGTGATCTACGTCACCACGCCGGCGGGGCGGGTGATCGACCTGCCCAAAGGGGCGACACCGATCGATTTTGCCTACCGGATCCATACCGACGTCGGCCACCGCTGCCGCGGCGCCAAAGTGGACGGGCAGATCGTCTCACTCAACACGCCGCTCGCGACCGGCCAGACGGTCGAAATTTTGACCGCGAAAGAGGGGGGGCCGTCGCGCGATTGGCTCCAGCCGGGGTTTGCGGTCACGCGTCACGCGCGCAGCAAAATTCGCCTCTGGTTTGCCCAGCGGGAGCTTGCCGAACTCCAAGCGCGCGGGCGGGCACTCGTCGAACAGACGCTTGCCCGCGCCGGTAAAAGTAAAAGTAACCTCGAGGAGCTCGCGACTCGCTTGGGATTCAAAGACGCGGAGAGCCTTTTTCGCGCCGTTGCCCGCGGCGAGGTGGGTCCCAAGGCGCTCGTCGAGGGGGTAGAGCCGGATTCTCAACCCCGTCCGCCGGCTCCGCCGCGCCGCAGTAGCAGTGTGCCAAGCGGGGGAGAGGTCCTGCGCGTGACGATTGGCGGCGAAGGGGGCTTTGTTGCCCAGCCTGCGCGCTGCTGTCTGCCTAAAGAGGGCGAGGCGATTTTCGCCTTTTTGAGCAGAAGCCGAGGACTAACCGTACACCACGTCGATTGTCCTGAGTTGCAGCGGCTCCGCGAACTTCACCCGGAACGGGTGTTGCCAGCGAACTGGGAGGGGTAACGACCAGTACCCCCTAACCCCCCTTCGCCAACTCCCGCAACAAAAGCTCCTGCGCGGCGCGCCGGAGGGTGCGCGCGTGTTTCAGCCGGTAGCGCCCGTCGGGTCCGAGCTCCCACGCCTGGGCGTTGTCGAGCAGATAGATCCGCAACCCCTCTTTGATCACGCGCCGTTTGAGCGCTGGGTCGAGCACCGGGCAGGCGACTTCGACGCGGCGGAAGCAGTTTCGATCCATCCAGTCGGCGCTGGAGAGGTAGACTTTTCGTGCGCCGTCGGCGTAGAAGTAGAAGACGCGGTGGTGTTCGAGGAAGCGGCCGACGATCGAACGGACGCGGATATTCTCGGAAAGGCCCGGAGCTTGGGGTTTGAGGGCGCAGGGGCCGCGGACGATGAGGTCGATCTCCACCCCCGCTTGCGAGGCGGCGTAGAGCGCTTCGATGAGGTGGGGCTCCAGGAGCGCATTCATCTTCGCGATGATCCGGCCGCGTCTCCCGGCGCGCGCCGCGTCGGCTTCGGCTTGAATGTGGTCCAAAAGCGCTCTGTGGAGCGTAAAGGGGGATTGCCAAAGGTGTTTGAGCTGCGGCGCGTCCCCCATTCCGGTGATCGAGCGAAAGATGGCGTCGACGTCGCTGCCGATCTCCTCATTGGCGGTCAGCAGCCCAAAGTCGGTGTAGAGGCGCGCGGTCTTCGGATGGTAGTTGCCGGTGCCGATGTGGCAGTAGCGCCGCAGTTGGCCGTTTTCGCGCCGGATGACCATGAGGAGCTTGGCGTGGGTCTTGAAGCCAAAGACGCCGTAGACGACGTGCGCGCCCGCGTCGTGGAGCCGCCGCGCCCAGCGGATGTTCGCCTCTTCGTCGAAACGGGCCATCAGCTCCATCACGACGGTCACCTCTTTTCCGAGCTGCGCCGCCCGGATGAGCTGTTCCATCAAGATCGAGTCCATGCCGGTGCGGTAGACGGTCATCTTGATTGCAACGACCGCCGGGTCGTCTGCCGCGACGCGGAGAAAATCGATCACCGGCTTAAAACTCTCGTAAGGGTGGTGGAGGAGCTGATCGCCTTTGCGTAGCGTAGCAAAGAGGTTTTGCGGGCGCGAGAGCGCTTTCGGCACGCGCGGGACGAAGGGGGGAAACTTGAGGTCGGGGCGGTCGACTTCGTCGCAGACTGCCATCAACCGGACGAGGTTCACCATCCCCGGGACGCGGTAGAGCGCCTGCTCGGTGAGACCGAACTGTTCGAGCAGAAAACGCGCCATCTGTTCGGAGCAGTTGTCGGCAACTTCAAGCCGCACCGCGTCGCCGAAGTGGCGTTGGCGCAGCTCCCCCGAGAGGGCGTCGCGCAGGTCCTTGATCTCCTCTTCGTCGAGGAAAAGGTCGGAGTTGCGCGTGACGCGAAACTGGTAACACCCCTTGACCGTCATGCCGGGGAAGAGGCGGTGAACGTTGGCGTGGATGATCGACGAGAGAAAGACAAACGCGTAGGGGTGTTCTGAGAGCCCCTTGGGGAGGCGCAGTACGCGCGGTAGCGCTCTGGGCGCTTGGAGGATCGCGCGGCCTGAGGAGCGGCCAAAAGCGTCTTTCCCTTCGAGCTCGATGGCAAAGTTGAGGCTTTTGTTGAGAATTCTCGGGAAGGGGTGGGCCGGATCGAGCGCGATGGGGGTGAGGAGCGGCTCGATCTGCTCGATAAAGTAGCGTTCGAGCCACGCCCGTTGCGCGTCGGTCCAGTGGTTGCGGCGGACGAAGACGATCCCTTCGCGTGCGAGCGCCGGTATCAGCGTGTCGTTCCACAACGCGTATTGGCGGGAGACGATGGAATGGACCTCTTTGCCAATCAGATCTAAAAGTTCGTCGATCGCGATGCCGTCGATTCCGGCACGGGTCACCCCTTGGTGTTGCTGCTCCTTGAGGCCAGCGACGCGGATTTCGAAAAATTCGTCGAGGTTACTCGAGACGATACAGAGGTAGCGCACCCGCTCGATGAGGGGGGTAGCGCCATTTTCTGCCATCGCGAGCACTCGCCGCTGAAACTGCAAAAGCGAGAGTTCGCGGTTGAAGAAGTGTTCTGCAGGGTAGTGCGCGGGGGGCGGAATGACGACGGGCATGGTCACTTTCCTGGTGCTCCTGCACCCATTCTACCGTATTGTGCGTACAATGACGGAATGAAACTCGCTGCTGTTGACCTCGGGTCAAACACTTTTCGGCTCACCATTGCTGCGGCGGAAGGGGATCTCCTCTTTCCCCGCGATGAGTATCGAGTGCCCGTCCGGCTTGCTGCGGGGCTCACCGTGGATAAGTGGCTGACCCCCGAGGCGATGGGGCGCGGCTGGCAGGCGCTGGCGCAGTTTGCCGAACGGCTACACGGTTTTCCCGCTGAGCTCCTGCGGGCGGTAGGGACCAACACGCTGCGGGTCGCGAAAAATGCTGCTCACTTCATCGCTCAAGGGCAGGAGATCTTGGGCTTTCCGATTGAGGTGATTTCGGGCCGGGAAGAGGCGCGGCTGATCTACCTGGGAGTGGCCCATTCGATTGCCCACCCTTTTGCGCAAAATTTGATCTTCGACATCGGCGGGGGCTCCACCGAGTTCATCATCGGCCGCGGTTTCACCCCAGAGTGGCTGGAGAGCCTCTACATGGGGTGCGTGAGTTACACCACCCGCTTTTTCCCTAATGGTGACGTGACGCCCCGGCAAATGGCGCAAGCGGTCACTGCGGCGCGGCTGGAGTTGGAGGCGATCGCCGAGACCTACCGCCGGATCGGGTGGGAGCAGGTCTTCGTCTCCAGTGGCACGGCGCGGGCGATTCGCGATGTTGCCGTAGCGATGGGACTGACCGACGAAGCGTTGACGCTGCCGGTGATGGATCGGCTCGAGCGCGCGGTGTGCGACGCAAAGAGCGTCGAGCGGATCGGTAAACTCCCGGGGATGCGTGCCGATCGCGCGGATATTTTCGCGGGGGGGCTTGCGATCATGAAGGCGGCGTTCGAGGCGCTGGTGATCGACAAAGCCTTCTTCGCCAATGGTGCGATGCGCCTCGGTCTGCTTTATGATCTATTAGGCCGAACTCACCATCAGGACATCCGCGAGGCGAGCGTCGAGCGGTTGATGGAGCGGTGCCAGGTCGACCGGGCGCACGCGCTGCGGGTTGAGAGCGAAGCGTTGCGCCTGGCCGAACAGCTGCAACCGACCTGGCGAGAGCCGTTTCATCCGATGCGCCAATTTCTCTCATGGGCCGCGCGGCTTCATGAGGTGGGGCTCTTCGTCGCCCACAGTGGCTACCACAAACACGGCGCCTACCTCCTTGCCAACGCTGATCTTCCGGGGTTCTCCCAATCGGATCAGGCCAAATTGGCCCGTTGGGTCCTCGCCCATCGCGGGAAGCTCGCGCGCCTCAAGGAGCTTCAGCCCGACGACGCGGAGTGGGATGCAATCCTTGCGTTGCGACTGGCGGTGATTGCCACACGGGCGCGAAACCCGAAACCACTTCCGCGACTCGAAGTCGCCCATGAGGGGCGAGGGTATCGGATTACGCTTCCCCTGCGGTTTGAGCAGAACCATCCGCTGACCTATGCGCTGCTCTGTGACGAGGCGCCGCAGTGGGAGAAAATCGGCATGCCGTGGGTGGTAATGAAGGAGAGAGAATGAACCAGTGGTTGGCTTCTGTTGCGATGATTTTCATTTTGGCGGTCGGAGGCGCGCTCTCCGGAAGTGCTCTGGCGGCGCCCGACCTCTACTTGCAACTCAAGCAGGCGCTCATCCAAGAGGACAGCGAAACGGTGCGCGCGTTGGTGACCCAAGGGCTCGACCCCAATGTCACCGATAGCGAAGGTAACCCGTTGCTTCACTGGGCGGCACGTCGCGGCGACAGTGCGCTCGTTGCCACCCTCATGCGTCACGGTGCAGCGGTGAACCGCCGCAACGTCGTCGGCGAAACCGCCCTGATGGTTGCCGCTTATGCCGGCCACACCGAGATGGTCAAGCAGCTCCTCAAAGGAGGGGCGATCGCCGACCACGACGGCTGGAGTCCGCTGATCTACGCAGCGATGCAAGGTCACACCCCTGTCGTTCAGGCGCTCCTCGCTGCGGGGGTCAATCCCAACAGGAGCTCAGAAAATGGCATGACGCCGCTCATTTGGGCGGCGAGAAACGGCCACAAGGAGGTGGTTGAGCTCCTTCTTCGGGCGGGTGCCGACACCGAAGCGGTCTCCGATCAGGGTTATACGGCGGTAACGCTTGCGCTCACGAAAAACGAGACTGAGATTGCCGAGCGCATCGAAGCGGTGCGCCGCAGCAAAGGGTTACCGCCCACGCAGCTCAACCTCGCGATCGAGTGATTCGGGAAGAGACAATGGCTGAGTTCATCGGGACCGATCTTTTGCAAGCGTGGTGCGCCACATGGCGCGAACGCTTCCCTGTCTGGCAAGCGTGGCGGCGGCACCTCCACCGCCATCCGGAGCTCGCCTTTGCCGAGGAGGGGACAGCCCGTTTCGTGGTCGAACGGCTGCGCGAATGGGGTCTCTCGCCCGATACCGGCTGGGCGAAAACGGGCGTCGTCGCGCGGCTTGCTGGCGCGCGCGGTCATGGTCCGACGATCGCGCTGCGTGCCGACATGGACGCGTTGCCGCTCGATGAGGCCAACACCTTCGCCCACCGCTCCGCTTACCCAGGACGGATGCACGCGTGTGGCCACGACGGCCATACCGCAATGCTCCTTGCAGCGGCTGAAGTGCTCGGTCGCGCCCCCGATTTTGCCGGAACGGTGGTCTTTCTCTTCCAGCCGGCGGAAGAGGGAGGAGGGGGCGCGCGGGTGATGGTCGAAGAGGGGGTGTTGGAGGCTTACGCGATCGACGAGATCTATGCACTCCACAATTGGCCCGGTTTGCCGCTCGGGACCTTTGCCGTCCACAGCGGGGCGGTGATGGCGGGGACGAAGAGCTTCGACCTCACCTTCCGCGCGTCGGGAACCCACGCCGCGATGCCCCATTTGGGGAGCGACCTGATCGTCGCCGCCAGCCAGTTTGTGACGCTCGCGCAAAGTGCTGTGAGCCGCCAAGTGTCACCCACCGACGCGGCGGTCTTTTCGGTGACGCAAATCCACGGGGGTTCGGCCTACAACGTCCTTCCCGACACCGTTCGTCTCTCAGGGACGGTGCGCGCCTTTTCCCCCGCGACGATGGCGCAGGTGACCGACGCCGTCACAGCGATCGCCGAATCGGTGGCCCGCATCCATCACGCGCAAGCCGAGTGGCACTGGCACGACGGTTACCCCCCGACGATCAACCACCCTGGGTGTGCGGAGCAGGCGGCGCAAGTTGCGGCGGCGCTGGTGGGCGAGGCGCAGATTGCGCGCGATCTCCCGCCGTCGATGGGCGCAGAGGATTTTGCCTATTTCCTCGAAAAGCGCCCCGGCGCCTACCTCTGGATCGGGAACGGACCAGGGGAAGGGGGGTGTGTCCTGCACAATAGCCGCTACGACTTCAACGACGCCATCCTGCCGTTAGGGGCCGCTTTCTGGTGGCAATTGGTGCGGTCGCGACTCGGGGCTAGTTGAGGTGCGTGCCGAAATAGCCCCTCCGCCTCCCGGAACGATACTCCCGCACCCTGTTGCAAACCGCTCGTGGTGGCAGCGGCGGCAGCTCGCCAACCGCCTCTTTCGCGGCGGGGGTTCTCTCTCCCTCTTTGTCGCACTGCTCCTAGCGGTCGCAACGGTTGCTGCGGTCGCGTGGCTCAACGGCCGGCTGCAGGCGCTCCTTGAGGCCGAAGCAGGGGCGTGGCTCGCGGGAGACCTTCAGATCACCGCGCCGCAACCCTTTGGCGAGCGGTGGCACCGTTGGCGCCAAACCCACCCCGAGGTGACGGTTGCCGAGTCGGTGGTAACGACGACGGTCGCTCGCCGCGGGGACGGGGAAACCCAACTTGTCGCATTGCGCGCAATTGGTCCCGGCTATCCCTTACGCGGGACCTTTCGTTTTACCGCCCCACCCGAAAAGCCTACCGTTGCTGAGGGCGAGGCGTGGATCGACGCGCGGCTTGCAGCGCTCATGAATCTAACGGTGGGCGATGCCTTGAGCCTCGGGCGCGCGCAGGTGCGCGTCGCAGCCATCCTCACCTCGTCCCCGGAACAGGGAGCCGACTTTTTCGCGTTTCTCCCGGAGGTGGTGGTGTCGCTGGCAACCCTCGACGCCTCGGGGCTGATCGCTCCCGGCAGCCGGGCAACCTGGCGCTGGCACCTCTTGGCGCCGCGGGAGGCGCTTACCGCGCTCAAGGCCGAGGTCGAACGCTTGCTTGCCCCAGGCGAGCGGCTCCTCAAAGCCGACGAAGCGCAACCGGCGGTGAAGACGCTCCTCGAGCAGGTGCAGCGGTTGCTGCGTCTTGCGACGATCGCCGCGGTGGTGTTGGCGGCGGTCGCGGTGGCACTCGCGGCGCGCCGGCTTGCTGCACAACTCACCCACCCCTTTGCGGTGGTCCGCGCGCTCGGTGCGACGCGCCCCCTTTTGGTGCAGCTCTTCGCGCTGCGGTTTGCGGGGCTCACGGCGCTCGCTGCGCTTGTCGGGCTTGCGCTCGGTTGGGTTGTCGAGGGGATTTTCGCTCAGCTCCTTGCGGCTACTCTCCAAGGCTCAGAGTTGCCTGCACCTCCGCTGCTTGCCGCGTGGCCGGCGTTCCTTCTAGCGGTGATTCTGGTCGCTGCCTTCGTCGTGCCGTGGCTCTTCTGGCTCCTTGCGATTCCCCCGGTCGCGGTGCTGCGTCGGGTGGCCCTTCCGGTACAGCCGCTCGGATGGACGGGCTGGGCCGTTGCGGTAACGGGGTTGGTGATGGGGGTCACCGTGGTGATGGCAGGCGAGGTGAAGCTTGCGGTGGTGGCGCTCGCGGTCACGGTGGGGGTAACACTCCTTTTCGGCGCGACAGCGTGGCTCATGTTGCGTCTCCTCTTCGCGCTCTTTGGCCGAATGCTCCCGACCGCGCTGCGCTTGGCGCTCCTCTTTCTCGTCCGGCAGCCCCTTGCGGTCGCGATCCAGGTTTCCGCGTTGGCGCTCGGGCTCACCATCCTCTGGCTCCTCGTTTTTGTCCGCAGCGACCTCATCGCCGCATGGCGGTATGAAACGCCACCCGACGCGCCGAATCGCTTTTTGCTCAATGTGCTCCCCGAACAGGTCGATTCGCTTCGCGCAGCGATCGAGCGTGCGGGCTTGACGCCCCCCACTTTTTGGCCCCTCGTTCGTGGGCGGATGGTGGCGATCAACGGCCAGCCGATCCCCGAGGAGCTGCTCCGGTCCAACGCCCGCGCCGAGCGGCTTGCCCACCGCGAATTCAATCTCACGTGGGGGAGTGAGCTACCGGACGGCAACGCCATCGTCGCGGGAAAGTGGCACGGGACGAGCGCGCAAGCGGAGGCGTCGGTCGAAGCGGGGCTTGCGCAGCTTTTTGGACTCAAAGTGGGCGATCAGGTGACCTTTGCCGTCGCCGGGGAGGAGGTGACGGTGACGATCACCTCCGTCCGGTCGCTGCGGTGGGAGTCGATGCGTCCCAACTTCTTTTTCATCACCACACCGCAAGCGCTCCGCCACTTCCCCGCGACCTTTATGGCGGCGCTTTTTCTCCCCGAGGCGCAGCGCTCGCTCGAACGGCATTTAGCCGACGAATTTCCCAACGTCACGATCCTCGACGTCGAGCGGCTCCAGGCTGAATTTGCCGCGTTGAGCGACAAAGTCAGTCGCCTTCTTGAGGCCGTCTTCGCTTTTACGTTGAGCGTCGGCGGTGTCGTCCTCTTTTTGGGGTGGGCGATGGGGGATGAGCGGCGCGCGCAACAGGTGGCGCTGCTGCGTGCGTTGGGGCTCCAGCGCGTGATGGCGACACCGCTACTGCTCACCGAGTCGGCGGCGGTCGGTTTGGTTGCCGCGCTCCTTTCGGTTGCCGCTGCAACGGGGTTAGGTCAGTGGCTCGCGAGTGCGCTTTTCGATCTCCCCCTTGCGGTGCGCTGGCTGCCGCTTGCCGCGTCAGGGGTCGGCGTGACGGTTGCGGTTGCGCTCCTCGGGTGGTGGCGGGCAAGACCTCTTTTGGCGCAGCCGCCGCTTGCGGTGTTGCGCGGGGGAGTGTAACGACTGACGCGGGTAGCGAGGCCAATCAGTTGGGGTCGCCAGGATCCCCGCCGTTCATGATCGCATAGACCCCAGCAGCGGCCACTCCCATCCAGAGGAGAAACGCGCCGACCCCGAAACGCTCCCAGAGCGCTCCAAAATAGAGCAGCATCACAAAAGCAACAAAGAGGAGGGCGTTGCCGACGAGCGTCGCGTAGCGCTTACCGTTCATCTCGAGCCCTCGTCGAGCGGGTAGGGAAGGGGAACGATCCTCGCCTCTACCCCCTCGGGCGACCCGACCTGCACCACCCCCTCTTGCGCCGCGGTTTTGAGGAGCGACACAAGCGCGACAAATCCGGAAGCGTCAGGAGCGGCAAGGACCACACGACCTACCGCCTGCTCACCGAGCACACGACTGAAACAGGGCGCTCCCGCTTCGGGTATCTCGCCTGCTCCGACCACTTTGACCATCCGCCGTTTGACCTCGCCCAGGTATCGGGTGCGGGCGACGATCTCCTGTCCCGGGTAGCACCCCTTCTGAAAACTGACGCCGCCCAGGAGGTCGAGATTGACCCACTGCGGCAGAAACTGCTCGCGGTTCACCGGCACGATCCACGGCCACCCTTCGGCGATGAAGGTCGCCCAACTGGGGCCGCTTCGCGCTTCGCCCAACTCGATGGTGACTTTGCGCCGAAAGCGGTACTTGAGAAGCGTCGCCTGGAGAAACTCGGCGCTCTCCACGTCGATGGTAATCTGGTAGTGCGCTGCTGCTGGCCGCGAGAGCCAAAAGAGGGCGATCAGTCGCCCTTTCGCGGTGCAGAGCCCGTTCCACTGCCACACCTCGGGTGCGGTGAGCTGGGTAACATCGTTGCAGGTGAGGCTTTGGAGAAAAGCCTCAGCTTCGGGCCCGCTCACCTGTACAGTTGCGAAGGTTTGTTGGGGCGCGTAGGGGGCGTCGTTCGTCATCGGCGCACTCGCGTTCGTCCGTGATGCGCGGAATTATCGCAAAATTCGCTAGAATCGAACCCATGCAATCGTCCAGAAGAGCCACCGTCGCTCGCCGCAAGCCGCCAGTGAAACGGAAGAGTCGTCGCGATCTGCGCGGCAAGGTGCGGATGCTCCTCGTTCTCCTGCTCCTCTTCCCCATTGCGGTGGCTGTCAGCGGTTGGGTGGCGTTCGTCACGTGGCGCGAGTCGCCGCTTCTGCTTCCCGAAGAGGGGGTGACCGTGGTCATCCCTCGGGGAAGTGGCGTCAATCGAGCCGCCGAGCTCCTTGCGGAAAAACTGGGCGGCCATGCGCTCCTTTGGCGGGCGCTCGTGTGGGATCTTCGCCCGAAACAGGTGGTGGCGGGGTACTACCAGTTCGCGCCGGCGACAACGCCGCGGAGCGCGTTGGAGAAGGTCGAACGGGGCGAGGTGATCCGCGACCGCTTGACGATCGTTGAAGGGTGGACCTTTCGCCAAATGCAGGCAGCGATCGACGCCCACCCCTATCTCGAACACACCTTGGCGGGGGCCGAGGAGGCGACGATCCTCCGCGCGATCGGCGCGAAAGTTCCTTACGCCGAGGGGTGGTTTTTCCCCGATACCTACCTCTTTGACCGCATGAGCAGCGACCGGACGATCTACCGCATGGCACACGAGCGGATGCAGGAGATCGTTGCGAAAGTCTGGGCGGAGCGTGACCCCGATCTTCCACTCAAAAGTCCGGAAGAGCTCCTCATTCTCGCGTCGATCGTCGAGAAGGAGACGGGGCACCCGGACGACCGCGCCAAAGTGGCATCGGTCTTTATCAACCGCTTGCGGCGCGGAATGCCGCTGCAATCGGACCCCACGGTGATCTATGGGCTCGGCGCCGCCTACGACGGGACGCTCACGCGCCGCGACCTGCAACACGCGAGTGCGCACAACACCTACACGCGCGCGGGACTCCCGCCGACGCCGATCGCGTTACCCGGGCTTGCGGCGCTCACCGCGGTTGCCCACCCCGAAAAGAGCGACTACCTCTATTTCGTCGCGAGCGGCAAGGACGAGACGAGCATCTTCTCCCGCACCCTTGCGGAACACAACCGCGCGGTGGAGCAGTACCGAAAGACAATGCGAGGCGCAGAAGGCAGCGGGGCGAAAAAGAGCGCGCTACACGAGGAGCAGCGATGAGCGAACGGGGGCGTTTTATCGTCTTCGAAGGGATCGACGGCGCGGGCAAAAGCACCCAGATTGCGGCGCTTGCTGAGTGGCTCACGGCGCAGCAGGTCACCGTCGTCACCACCCGCGAACCGGGTGGCACCCCGATTGGTGAAGCGATCCGCTCCCTGGTGCTGCACCACGAGATGGACCCCGAAACCGAACTGCTGCTCCTCTGCGCCGCGCGGCGCGAACACATCGTGAAGGTGATCGAACCGGCACTCGCTGCCGGCCGCTGGGTGATCTCCGACCGTTTCGCCGACGCCTCCTACGCCTACCAAGTCGCGGGAAGAGGGGTGGCCAAAGAGCGTTTCACCTTGGTCGACGAATGGACGCGGGCAGGGCTCCAACCCGATCTTGTCTTCCTTTTCGACCTCCCGGTGGAGGTCGCGGCGCGGCGACGCACTGCGCGCGAAGAGGGGGGAAACGCTGACCGCTTCGAGCGGGAAGCGGCGGCCTTCTTTCGCCGCGTCCAGAGCGCCTACCGCGAACGGGCCGCGCACGATCCTGCGCGCTTTGTGTGGATCGACGCGCAGTTGCCGATCGCGGCGCAGCGCGACCGGGTGGTGCACGAAGTCTCCTCGCGCTGGTTTGCCCGTGGGGGAGAGCGATCATGAACGATCTCTCGCACACTCCTTGGCTGCGCCCGTGGGTCGAGCGTTTTGTCGCCGCGTGGGGGCAGGGACGGGCGCCGCAGGCGTTGCTCCTCACCGGCCATCAGGGGGTTGGGAAACGGATTTTGGCTGCGCACCTTGCCCGCCGTTGGCTCTGCGCCGAACCCCCGCCCCGGCTCGAGCCGTGCGGCCAATGTCGCGCGTGCCAACTCGACGCGGGTGAAGCCCACCCCGACCGCTTTGAGCTTACGCTCGATGCGAACGAGCGCGCGATCCCAATCGACGCCGTACGCGCGCTCCAAGAGGAGCTTGCGCTCACCGCCCACGCCGAGCGGCGGGTAGTCGTCATCCACCCCGCAGAAGCGATGAACCGCTTCACCGCGAACGCCCTTCTCAAAACCCTCGAAGAGCCGCCGCGCGGTGTGCTTTTTCTCCTGGTCTCCGACGCACCGGGGCGGCTTCTACCGACGATCGTGAGCCGCACCCAGCAGTGGCGCGTCGCCCCGTTGCCGTTTGAGGAGGGTCGGGTGTGGTTGCGGCGCACCCTTGCCGCGCGCTCGGGAACGAAAGCTCAATACACCGACGCGCAACTCGCCGAGGCGCTCACGTTGCACCAAGGAGCTCCTCTTGCGGCGTTGGCGGACCTCGAAAAGGGGCGTGCCGAGCTGCGCTCCGCCTTTGTCCGCGATGCCGCCGAGCGCGTCTGGCGGCAACCGGTTGCAGTGGCTCTGGAATGGGCGCAACGGCTCAAAGGGGAGCGTTCGGGGGAGGCGCCGCTCCGTTTTGCCGAGTTGCTCCGCTGGTTTCACTATTGGCTCTTTGACCTCATCCAGCTCGCCACGTTGGGCGACGCTTGCCGCAACGCCCCAAACCGCTTACACTATCCCAGTGCTGCGTCTCAGCTCATTGCCGTGGCGGCACGCCGCAGCGCCACCGAGTGGTTCAAAATCGCACAGGCAGCGGCTCGTCTCGCCCCGTGGAGCGACCACCCCTTGAACGTCGGGTCGCTCTGTGAGACGCTGTGGTTCACCTACCGAGACGGAGTGCGTGGTGAGTGACGAGAAACGCGAGGCAAGTACAGCGCGAACGACCGTTTTGGCGGTCCATATCGAAGCGGTATCGGCTCTTTACGCCGCCTATATGCCGTGGTTGAAACGGGGCGGACTCTTTGTCCCGACGCAGCGCCCCTTTGAACTGGGCGACTCCCTCTTCCTCCGCGTCCAGCTTCCCGACGAAACGGAACCGATCCTCCTTTCGGGAACCGTTGCGTGGATCAACCCCCCCAACGTCGCCGGCGGGCGGGTCCAAGGGGTCGGGGTCCATTTCGATGAGAGTGACCTCACCCCCAAAGTCAAGGCGATGATCGAACAGAAACTGGGGGCGCTCATCGGCTCCGGCAAGACCACCCACACCTTGTGACTGCGAAACGAAAAGCGACAATGGCACAACTGATCGATACCCACTGTCATCTGGAATTCCCTGGCTTGGTCGAACGGCTCGACGAGCTCTTTGCCCACATGGAGGAGAACGGGGTCGCCGCCGCGATCTCGATCGGGACGACGTTGGAGCATGCCCCGAAGGTGCTCGCCATCGCCGAAGCAAACCCCCACGTCTGGGCCACGGTCGGGGTCCATCCCGACAACGAAGGGGTCGAAGAGCCGACCGTAGCACGGCTGGTGGCGCTTGCGCACCACCCGAAGGTGGTCGCGATCGGCGAGACGGGGCTCGACTACTACCGCCTCACCGACGCCCCCGAGTGGCAGCGCGAGCGGTTTCGCACCCATATCCGCGCCGCGCGTGAAGTGGGGTTGCCGCTCGTGATCCATACCCGAGCCGCAGCCGATGACACCCTCGCGATTTTGCGCGACGAAGGGGCGGAGGTTGTGGGCGGCGTGATGCACTGCTTTACCGAGAGCCGCGAAGTAGCCGAAAAGGCGCTCGACCTCGGTTTTTACATCTCGTTTTCGGGAATCGCCACCTTCAAAAACGCCGAAGCGGTGCGCGACGTCGCCCGCTTTGTTCCTCGCGACCGGATTTTGGTCGAGACCGACGCACCCTATCTCGCGCCGGTACCCCACCGCGGCAAACGGTGCGAGCCGGCGTTCGTCCGCCACACCGCCGAGTTTCTCGCCGAGTGGCTGGGGCTCCCTTTTGCCGCTTTTGCCGAACGGACGACCGAAAACGCCCGAACACTTTTCCGATTACCCGAAAGCCTGAAAGGAGGAGACAATGACCAAAGCGTATGAAGTCGGACTCGACCGGTGCGCCGCCAACTATGTACCGCTCACGCCGCTGAGTTTTCTCGAACGGAGCGCCCAGGTCTACCCCGAACGGCTCGCGGTGATCCATGGAAACCGCCGCTACACCTGGGCGCAGTTCGCCGAACGGGCGCGCCGCCTTGCTTCTGCGCTCCACCATTTGGGGGTGGACAAAAATGACACGGTGGCGGTCATCCTCAACAACACCCCCGAGATGCTCGAATGCCACTTCGGCGTTCCGGGAAGTGGCGCGGTGTTGAACACGATCAACACCCGGCTCGATCCCGAGACCGTCGCCTTCATCCTCGAACATGGCGAAGCGAAGGTGTTGATCACCGATCGCGAATACTCGGCAACGGTCAAGGCGGCATTGGCGCGCATCGATCGCAAGATCGTGGTGATCGACGTCGACGACCCCGAATACACCGGCCCGGGCGAGCTCATCGGCACGCTCGATTATGAAGGGCTCCTGGCAGGGGGCGACCCCACATTTCGTCTTCGCACCCCCGACGACGAGTGGGACGCAATTTCGCTCAACTACACCTCTGGGACGACCGGTAACCCCAAAGGGGTCGTCTACCACCACCGTGGCGCCTACCTCAACGCCCTGTCGAACATCGTCTCGTGGGGGATGCCCCACCACGCCGTCTACCTCTGGACGCTCCCGATGTTCCACTGCAACGGCTGGTGTTTCCCCTGGACAATCGCCGCGAACGCCGGCGTCAACGTCTGTCTGCGGCGCGTCGATCCGAAGCTCATCTGGGCGGCGATCGAGACGCACGGCGTCACCCACTACTGCGGCGCGCCGATCGTCCACAGTCTGATTGCCAACGCCGCCCCTGCCTCATGGCGCGAAGGGAAAGGAGGTCGCACGGTGAAGGGGCTGATCGCCGCCGCTCCACCGCCTGCTGCGGTCCTGCAAGCGATGGCCGAGATCGGCTTTGAGATCACCCACGTCTATGGTCTCACCGAAACCTACGGCCCGGCAGCCGTCTGCGCCAAGCACGACGAGTGGGCGCAGTTGCCGCTTGCGGAACAGGTGCGGCTCAACGGCCGCCAAGGGGTACCCTACCACGCCCAGGAGGCGATCTCGGTCCTCGATCCCAACACGATGACGCCGGTGCCACGGGACGGCGAAACGATGGGGGAGGTGATGTTTCGCGGCAACCTCGTGATGAAGGGGTACCTCAAGAACCCCGCCGCAACCGAAGAGGCGTTTCGCGGGGGGTGGTTCCACACGGGCGACCTCGGCGTGCTCGAACCCGACGGCTACGTGAAGATCAAAGATCGCGCCAAAGACATCATCATCTCGGGGGGAGAGAACATCTCGTCGATCGAAGTCGAGGACGCGCTCTACAAACACCCCGCCGTGATGGCGGTGGCGGTCGTCGCTTCCCCCGACCCGAAATGGGGCGAAGTGCCTCACGCCTTTGTCGAGCTGCGCGAAGGGGCAACCGTCACCCCCGAAGAGTTGCAAAACCACTGCCGCCAGTTCCTCGCAGGGTTCAAGATCCCCAAAAAATTCACCTTCGGGCCGCTTCCTAAGACCTCGACCGGCAAGATCCAGAAGTTCATCCTGCGGCAGCAGGCGCGGTCGCAAGAGGCAATTGAGTAACCCCACTAAAGGAGAGTGAGATGAGCGAAGAACCTTATGTCCTGGAGCATCTGGAAGCGGGGGTGTTGACGCTGACCCTCAACCGCCCCAACCAGTTCAATGCGCTGTCGCGCGCCATGCTCGAAGCGATGGTCGCGGCGCTCGAGCGGGCGCGCAGCAACGACGAGGTGCGGGTGGTGGTCATCGCGGGCGCGGGGAAGGCCTTCTGCGCGGGTCACGACCTCAAAGAGATGCGAGCGAACTGCACCCCCGCTTTTCAGCGGGACCTCTTTGCCCTCTGCACCAAGATGATGCGCACCATCATGGAACTCCCCGTGCCGGTGATCGCCCGGGTCCATGGGATCGCCACGGCTGCCGGTTGCCAGCTGGTCGCCACCTGCGACCTGGCTGTTGCTTCGGAGACAGCCCGCTTTGCCGTCTCGGGGATCACCGTCGGCCTCTTCTGTTCGACCCCCGCCGTTGCCCTCTCGCGCAACATTGGCCGCAAGCCCGCGATGGAGATGCTGCTCACTGGCGAATTCATCTCCGCCGAGCGGGCGCAGCAGCTCGGGCTCGTCAACCGCGTCGTGCCGCTTGAGCAACTCGACGGCTCAATCGCTGAGCTCGCCGCCTCGATCAAAGCGAAACCGCGCGCGTCGCTTGCGCTTGGGAAGTCGCTCTTCTACCGCCAGCTCGAAATGGGAATCGACGCCGCCTACGCGCTCGCGTCCGAAGTGATGACCTGCAACATGATGCACCCCGACGCGCAGGAGGGGATCGACGCCTTCATCGAAAAGCGTGCCCCCAGCTACCGCCACACCCCACCCCCGGAAGGCACACTCTGATCGGCGATGGCTGCACCCCTCATCGACACCCACCTCCACCTCGACGCGGCGGAGTTTGCCGCCGACCTCGACACCCTCTGGCAAAGCGCCCAGAATGGCGGTGTCGCCGCAGCGCTCATCCCCGCAGTCGAACCGGCGCAGTGGCCCCTCCAGTGGGGGGAGCTCGCCCACCTCTCTGGGGTGCGCCACGCGTGGGGCGTTCACCCCTGTTACGTCGACGCTGCCCACGCCTGGGCCGAAGCGCAGGTGGGGCGCACCCTTTCCGACGAAGAGGCAGCAGAAGTGGGGTGTCGCGCCCTTGCCGAGTGGATCGCCACGCACGAGACAGTTGCGATCGGCGAGATCGGTTTGGACCGCTTCGTCACCACCCCCGCCTGGTCGCGGCAGGTGGTCTGGTTTGAAGCGCAACTCGCGCTTGCTGCCGAACTGCAGCTGCCGGTCCTTTGCCACGCGCGGCGGGCGGTTGAGGAGGTGCGGCTGCGCGTGCGCCGCGCGAAACTCCCGGGCGGGATCATCCACGCCTTCAACGGCTCGGTTGCGCAAGCCGAAGACCTGATCGCCCACCGCTTCGCGCTCGGCTTTGGCGGCGCGATGACCCACGCGCGTGCGCACCACCTGCAGCACCTGGCGCGGACGCTACCGCTCGAAGGAATCGTGCTCGAGACCGACGCCCCCGACATTCCCCCCGCGTGGGCCGCAAGCCGCACTCCACGCCGGACGCTCCCTGAGGATCTGGTGCGCTACTGCGCTTTTCTTGCCGAACTCCGGGGATCGACCCCAGAGGCGATCGCACGTGCCACCACCGCAACGGCAACGCGGATTGTTCCGGCGTTGGCTGGTGCTGAGAGCGTAGCATGAACGGCGGGCGCGCGTGGCTTGGCTGGGCGACTCTGGCGCTCATGGTGCTCCTTGCGATGTGGCAGAACGACCGCCTCTGGGAGCGCGTCGGGCGGCTCGAGAGTCGAGTGGCCGAGCTACAACGCGATCTACGCGACGCCAACCGGCAGCTCGCCGAAGTGGCGGCGCGCCTCGAGCACGCCGTGACCTCTGCATCGGAGACGCAGGGCGCGAGCAGTGCCGCCGCGACGCCATCTTCCGCACCTCCAAGTGGCCGCGACGCGCTCGGCGCCTTTGCCCGCGCCGCTGCGGCGCGCACCCACCCCGATTTCGCTGAAGGGGACTGGTTCGTCCGCGCGCTTCCCACCGGCATCGCGACCCTCACCCCCTACGTCTCGTCCGACGCCTACGCGGCCGAGGTGCAGTCGTACGTGATGGAGTCGCTGCTCACCCGCGACCCCGAAACGCTCGCGTGGCGGGGGTTACTTGCCGAATCGTGGTCCTTTTCGCCTGATGGGACGACCCTCACCTTTCGGCTCCGCCCCGGGGTGCGCTTTTCCGATGGCGTCCCGCTGACCGCCGAGGATGTCGCCTTTACCTTCCGTTTTGTGATGGACGAACGAATCGCTGCGCCGCGTGCCCGCGCCTACCTGAAGAAGATCGCCGCCGTCGAAGCGCTTGACGCCCGCACCGTCCAGTTTCGCTTCCGCGAACCCTATTTCGACGCGCTATCGCTCGCAGGGGGCATGGAGATCCTCGCGCGCCACTTCTACGAGCGCTTTTTGGCCGAACCGGAGCAGTTCAACCGCTCGCGCGCGCTCCTCTTCGGCACGGGCCCCTACCGGCTGCGAGACCCGGAATCGTGGCGGGCTGACCTTGGGATCGTCGAGCTCGAACGCAACCCGCGCTACTGGGGGCCTGTTACGCCCCCCTTCGAGCGGCTGGTGTGGAAGGTGATCACCAACGAGACGGCGCGTTTGACCGCGTTCAAAAATGGCGAGATCGACCTCTACGGCGCCCGCCCCGTCGAATATGAGCGGCTCAAGAGCGACGGGCGTCTTGCCGAACGCGCTCGCCGCTTCGAATACCTTGCCCCCACCGCCGGCTACAGCTTCATCGCGTGGAACCCGGAGCGCGACGGCAAACCGACCCCCTTTGGCGACAAACGGGTACGGCAGGCGATGACGCTCCTCACCGACCGCGAGCGGATCATCCGCGAAATCTACCTCGGCTACGCCGAACCGGCGGTGAGCCCCTTCAACCCGCGAAGCCCGCAGCACGACCCCGCGCTCGTGCCCGAGACGGCGAACCTCGACGCGGCGCTGCAACTCCTCTCCGCCGCCGGCTGGACGCGGCGCGACGACGGCCTTTTGGTCAATCGCACCGGGGAGCTCTTCCGCTTCAAACTCACCTTCTTCCAGGACAACGACGACACCCGCCGCCTCGTGCTCCTTTTGAAAGACCTCTACGCCCGTGCCGGCATTCTCCTCGAACCCGACCCTGCTGAGTGGTCAGTGATGCTCGAGCGCCTCAACCAGAAACGGTTCGACGCGATCACGCTCGGGTGGACCTCGGGGGTCGAAGTCGACCTCTACCAGATCTTCCACTCCTCCCAAGCGGGACCGGGCGGGGATAACTTCGTCTCGTTCCGCCACGCCGAGTTTGACCGCCTCATCGAAGCGGCGCGCAGTGAAGTAGACGAAGCGAAACGGATGGTGCTCTGGCGGCAGGCGGAGCGGATCCTTGTCGAAGAGCAACCCTACACCTTCCTCGTTCGCCGCCAGACCCTCGCCTTTGTCGACCGGCGCTTCGCGAACCTCGAGCAGACGCGGCTCGGGCTCAACCTCGGCTTTGTCCCGATCGAAATCTACGTCCCGAAAGGGGAGCAGCGCTATGGCCAATGAGTTGCGTTTTCCCGATCTTCGCGCCTTTCTCACCTTTCTCGAAGGGCGAGGGGAGCTGCTGCGGGTCGACGCCCCCGTCAATCCCGACCTCGAGATGACCGCGTGGAGCGACGCGGCGCTCAAACGTGCCGGCCCAGCGCTCCTCTTCACCCGCCCGACGCGCGCTGACGGTAGCCGCTACGCTTACCCGGCGCTCACCAACCTCTTCGGCACCCCTGAGCGAATCGTCTGGGGGATGGGCCACGAGCTCCCCGAATCGGGCGACTGGCGCGAGCCGCTGCGCGACCTCGGGCGGCTGCTCGCCTACCTCAAAGAGCCGGAGCCGCCGCGTGGCTGGCGCGACGCCCTGGAGAAGCTCCCGATCCTTCGCCGCGCGCTCGACATGAGCCCCAAACGGGTCTCCCGCGCGCCGTGCCACGAGGTGGTGTGGGAGGGGAGCAGCGTTGACCTCACGCAACTCCCGATCCAGCGCTGCTGGCCCGAAGATGTCGCGCCGCTCATCACCTGGGGGTTGGTGGTGACGCGCGGCCCGCTCAAAAAGCGGCAAAATCTCGGCATCTACCGCCAGCAGCTCATCGACCGCAACCGGGTGATCATGCGCTGGCTCGCCCACCGCGGCGGGGCGCTCGATTTTGCCGAACACCAACGCGCCCACCCGGGCGAGCCCTTTCCCGTCGCGGTGGTCCTCGGCTGCGACCCGGCGACGATCCTCGCCGCGGTGACTCCGATCCCCGACACCCTCTCAGAATACCAATTTGCCGGGCTCCTACGCGGCGAGAAGAGCGAACTCACCGCAGCCGGTGTCGGCGACCTCGAAGTCCCTGCGCGCGCCGAGATCGTTCTCGAAGGGTGGATCCACCCCAACGACCGCGCCCTTGAAGGCCCCTATGGCGACCACACCGGCTACTACAACGAAGTGGCCGAATTTCCGGTACTTACTGTCACGCGCGTGACGATGCGGCGCGACGCGATCTACCACACCACCTACACCGGCAAACCCCCCGACGAACCGGCGGTGCTCGGGATGGCGATGAACGAAATCTTCGTGCCGCTCTTGCAGCGCCAATACCCCGAGATCGTCGATTTCTACCTCCCCCCAGAGGGGTGTTCGTACCGCCTTGCGCTCGTCGCAATCAAGAAGGGCTACCCCGGCCACGCCCGGCGGGTGATGTTTGGCATCTGGGGGTTCCTGCGCCAATTCATGTACACCAAGTTCATCATCGTTGTCGATGACGACGTGAACATCCGCTCTTGGCCTGAGGTGATCTGGGCCCTCACCACCCGAGTGGACGCCGCGCGCGACACGATGATGGTTGAGAACACCCCGATCGACTACCTCGATTTTGCCTCACCCGTTGCGGGACTCGGCAGCAAAATGGGGATCGACGCCACCCACAAGTGGCCGGGCGAGACCGCCCGCGAATGGGGGCGACCGATCACGATGCCCAAAGCGCTCACCGACCAGGTCGAAGCGGCGCTTGAGGCGCTCCTTGCTCAGCATCCCCGCCCACAATCGCGCGCAGCGCCGCGATGAGCGCGTCGTTCTCTGCAGGACTCCCCACCGTGATGCGGAGAAAGTCGGCGATCCGCTCAGGGCGGGCAAAGTGGCGGACCAACACCGCCCGCTCCCTGAGGCGCGCGTAGAGCTCCGCCCCGCGGTGCATCGGTTGGCGGGCAAAGAGGAAGTTCGCCTGCGACGGCAACACCTCGAAGGCAAGCGCCGTGAGCGCTGCGACGAGCCGCTCACGCTCCGCGATCACCGCGCTGCGGCACTGGGCAAAATAGTCCTCGTCCTCGAGCGCCGCGATCGCCCCTGCTTGCGCCAGCCGATCGAGCGGATAGGAATTGAAGCTGTCCTTGATGCGGGTGAGCGCCTCGATCAATGGCGGCTGGCCGATCGCAAAACCGACCCGCAACCCGGCAAGCGCCCGGCTCTTCGAAAAGGTCTGGACGACGAGAAGATTGTCGTAGCGGTGGGTGAGCGGCACCGCGCTCTCCGCGCCAAAATCGACGTAGGCCTCGTCGACGAGCACAACCGCCTTCCCGTGGTGAGCAGCGACAATCGCCTCGACCGTGTCGCGCGGCAGCGCAATCCCCGTCGGGGCGTTGGGGTTCGGGAAAACGACACCGCCCGCGCCGGGGGCGAGGAGCGGCGCAATCGCCAACGAAAAATCGGCCTCCAGCGGCGTCGTCTCGAAGGGGAGCTGATAGAGCCGGCAATAGACCGGATAGAAACTGTAGGTGATCTCGGGAAAGCGCACCGGCCCGCGGTGGCCCAAGAGCCCCTGGAAGGCAAACGCCAGCACCTCGTCCGAGCCGTTGCCGACGAAGACCCAATTGGCGTCAACCCCGTAGCGGCGGGCGATCGCGTCGCGCAACCCCTTCGCCTCTGGGTCCGGGTAGCGGCGCAGCGGCTCGCCGAGCTCGCGCGTGATCGCGTCGACCACCCGCGGCGAAGGGGGATAGGGGAGTTCGTTGGTGTTGAGCTTCACCAGATTCGCGATGCGCGGTTGCTCCCCGGGAAGGTAGGGGGTGAGGAGCGCAACGCGCGGATTCCAGTAGCGTGAGGTCTCGTCGGTCATCGATCGGCGTCTCTTGGCGATTGTCGGTAAAATGGTATCATGACGATTGCTCAGCTACACCCAACCGCATGGACACGATGACCGCCCGCACTGCCGAAGTGACGCGTACCACCGCCGAGACGAGCGTCACTGTGCGTCTTCATCTCGATGGCACGGGGAAAGCACAGATCGCCACCGGCGTTCCCTTCCTCGACCACATGATCGACCAGATTGCGCGCCACGGGGCGTTTGACCTCACGATCGAAGCGCGGGGGGATACCCATATCGACGACCACCACACGGTCGAAGATGTCGGCATCACCCTCGGGCAGGCGTTTGCCAAGGCGCTGGGCGACAAGCGGGGCGTGATGCGCTACGGCCACGCCTATGTGCCGCTCGATGAGGCGCTCTCGCGAGTCGTGGTAGACCTCTCGGGCCGGCCGATGCTCGTTTTCCACTGCGCGTTTACCGCCGAGAAGATCGGTCGCTTCGACACCCAGCTCGTGCGCGAATTTTTTCAGGGTTTCGTCAATCACGCCGCGGTGACCCTCCACGCCGAAAACCTCACCGGCGTGAATGCCCACCATCAAGCCGAGACCCTCTTCAAAGCGCTGGGGCGGGCGCTGCGCATGGCGGTCGCGCGCGACGAACGGCTCGCCCAAGAGATTCCTTCGACCAAAGGGTCGCTGGCTGGCTGAAGGGGTGGCGATGCGCATCGCGGTGGTCGATTACGGGATGGGGAATCTCCGCTCGGTGCAAAAAGCGCTCGAGCACGTCGCCCCTCAGGCGACGGTGACGCTCGCGTCTACTGCCGATGCGATCACCGGGAGCGACGCCGTCGTCTTCCCCGGGCAAGGGTCGTTTGCCGACTGCATGGCCGCGCTCACCGCACGAGAGCTCACCGACGCCGTTCGCTGGGCAGCAGCCCATCGCCCCTTTTTGGGGATCTGTGTCGGCTTGCAGCTTCTCTTTGACCATTCGGAAGAGGGGGATGTCGCGGGGCTGGGGATCCTCCCGGGCCGCGTCGTCCGTTTCCCGCACAGTCGTGCGTTTGAGACGGGGCACGAACACCTCAAAGTGCCGCACATGGGGTGGAACACGATTACGCTCACTCGTTCCCATCCGGTCCTCCCTGAAAGCGAGACCGGGAAGCGCTTCTACTTCGTCCACAGCTACTACGTCATCCCACAAGAGGAGCGGGTAACGCTCGCGACGTGCGATTACGGCGTCCGTTTCACCTGCGCCGTTGCGCACGATAACCTCATCGCTACCCAGTTCCACCCCGAAAAGAGCGGCGAAAACGGCTTGGCGCTCCTTAGACGATTCATCACTTGGGCTCAAACGGTTTCATCCATCGCTTAGGACCTACCGCCATGTTGTTGATTCCGGCGATCGACCTCAAAAATGGGCAATGTGTCCGCCTCAAGCAGGGGCGGATGCAAGAGGCTACGGTCTATGGCACCGACCCGGCAGCAGTCGCCCGCCACTGGATCGCTCAGGGGGCGAGGCGCCTTCATCTCGTCGACCTCGACGGTGCCTTTGCCGGACGGCCCAAAAACCTCGAGGCGATCGAAGCGATTCTCGAGGCCGTCGACGAGGAGATCCCGGTGCAGCTGGGGGGAGGAATCCGCGACCTCGACACCATTGAACGCTACATCGATATGGGGATCGACTACGTCATCATCGGCACGGCAGCGGTGAAGAACCCGGGGCTCGTGCAGGATGCGTGCGTCGCCTTTCCCGGCCACATCCTGATCGGGCTCGACGCCAAAGAGGGGAAGGTCGCCACCGACGGCTGGTCGAAAGTAACCGGCCACGACGTCGTCGACCTCGCGCGCAAGTTCGAGGAGTATGGCGTTGACGCAATCATCTACACCGACATCGGTCGCGACGGGATGCTCACCGGCGTCAATATCGACGCGACGGTGCGCCTCGCGCGGGCACTCGAGCAGACCTGGGTGATCGCCTCAGGCGGCATCGCGTCGCTCGCGGACGTCGAAGCGCTCTGTGCGGTGGCCGACGAAGGAATTCTCGGCGCCATCACCGGTCGGGCGATCTACGAAGGGACACTCGATTTCGCCGCAGCCCAAGCGCGTGCCGATACGCTTTGCGCCGCGCACAAAGCGGGCACCTCTGGAGCACCCCACCCGTGACGCTCGCCAAACGGGTCATCCCCTGTCTCGACGTCCACGCCGGACGCGTCGTCAAAGGGGTCAACTTCGTCGGCTTGCGCGACGCCGGGGACCCGATCGCGATCGCCCAGCGCTACGACGCCGAAGGGGCGGACGAACTCACCTTCCTCGACATCACCGCGAGTAGCGACGAGCGGGCGATCATGCTCGAGATCGTCGCGAAAGTTGCCGAATGTGTCTTCATTCCATTCACTGTGGGTGGGGGCGTGCGCAGCGTCGACGACGTGCGGCGGCTGCTCCTTGCTGGGGCGGATAAGGTGAGCATCAACACCGCCGCGGTTCTCGACCCGGCGCTGGTGGCGCGCGCGGCTGACCGGGTCGGTTCGCAGGCGATCGTCGTCGCGATCGACGCCAAGGCGGTCGCCCCAGGGCGGTGGCACGTCTTCACCCACGGCGGACGGCGCGACACCGGGCTCGACGCGGTCGAGTGGGCCCTCCGCGTCTGTGAGTTGGGGGCAGGGGAGATTCTCCTCACCAGTATGGACCGGGACGGGACGAAGCAGGGGTTTGACCTTGAACTCACCCGTACCGTCTCCGACGCCGTCCCCGTCCCGGTAATCGCCTCAGGCGGAGTCGGAACGCTGCGCCACCTTGTCGAAGGGGTCACCGAAGGGCACGCCGACGCGGTCCTGGCGGCGTCGATCTTTCACTTTGGCGAATACACCATCGCCCAGGCCAAAGCGGCGATGGCCGAAGCGGGAGTTTCGGTGCGATGGTAGCTCACCAGCCACTTGCCAACGCCCCTGACGAGGCAGCGATCGCCGCAGCACTCGACGCGGTCGCGTGGGGGGCTGACGGGTTGATCGCGGCGATTGCGCAGGACGCCGACGACGGCACGGTGCTCATGATCGCGTGGATGAACCGCGACGCGCTCGCCGAGACGTTGCGCACGGGGCGCGCCGTCTACTGGTCGCGCTCCCGCCAACAACTCTGGCGCAAGGGGGAGACCTCGGGCCACGAACAGGAGGTCGTCGCGGTGCGGCTCGATTGCGACGGCGACGCCGTGCTCCTCACCGTCCGGCAAAAGGGTGGAATCGCCTGCCACACGGGGCGCAAAAGCTGTTTTTACCGCGAATGGTCGCCCGAAACGGGGTGGTGTGAGACACTACCGGTTCTACGCGATCCCAAGGAGATCTACCGATGATCGACCATGAAGTGCTGCTGCGGCTTTCGCAAACCCTTGCCGAGCGCAAGTCGGCCCCCCCGTCGCAATCCTATGTCTCCCAGCTCTACCAGAAGGGGACCGACGCGATCCTCAAAAAGGTTGCCGAAGAGGCCGCCGAGGTGATCATGGCCGCGAAGGACGGTGACCGTCTTCATCTCGTGTGGGAAGTGACCGACCTGTGGTTTCATACGCTGGTGCTGCTCGCCCACATGGGACTTTCGGTCGAAGATGTGTTGGCCGAATTCCGCCGCCGCGAAGGGGTATCGGGGATTGACGAGAAGCGGGCGCGGCTCGCCCAAGCCGAGGCGGCCGAGGCGGTTGTCAAATCGTCAGAGTGATTCCTGCAAGGAGCTGAGTGATGAGTGAGCCGAACATCGACCCCAACTGCATCTTCTGCCGGATTGTCAAAGGGGAGATTCCCGCGAAGATTGTCTATGAAGACGAACACGCGCTCGTCTTTCACGACATCCATCCACAGGCCGACGTCCACCTCTTGGCGATTCCGAAACGCCATATTTCCTCGACCAAAGAGCTCACCGACGCCGATACCGAGACGATCGGCCGCGTGATGGTCGCTGCAACCAAGGCGGCGCTTGCCGCTGGGCTCGAGGAGGGGTGGCGGACGATCATCAACACCGGCCGGATCGGCCGGCAAGAGGTAATGCATCTCCACGTCCACATCCTGGGCGGGAGCAGAATGTTGCCCGCGATGATCAAATGGTGAGCACCCGTTTTGCCCTGCTTATGGGATAATGGCAGCAACGCTTTTTGGCAAGGAGCACACAACATGGGTTCGTTCAGCATTTGGCACTGGTTGGTGGTGCTGCTCATCGTGATTCTGGTCTTTGGCACGAAGAAGCTGCGCAACATCGGGCAAGATCTGGGAAGCGCGATCCGCGGCTTCAAAGAGGGAATGAAGAGCGGCGAAAGTGAAGGGGAGAAGACCGAGGGTGCCGTAGTCGCCAAAGAGGCGGGAGCTCCTGCTGGTAGCAGCAACCCGTCGGCAACACCCGCGTCCGCTCCGTCAGCGATGAACACCGCTGCACCGAACGAAGCGACGGTGATCGAAGGGCAGATCCGAGAAAAACGTCCGTAACGCCCCTCTTTGAGGTCTCACGATGTTCGACATCGGCTTCTCTGAGCTCGTCCTAACCGCATTGGTCGCGCTGATCGTGCTGGGACCCGAGCGCTTGCCCAAGGTGGCGCGCACCGTCGGCCACCTTCTTGGGCGCATGCAACGCTACGCCGCGAGCGTCAAGGCCGACATCGAACGGGAAATTCAACTGGAAGAGCTCAAGAAGCTGGAGGCGCAGATTCAAGCGCAAGCCCGGGCGTTTGAAAGCGAAATGCAGCAGCAGGTGGCGCAGGTGCAACACAACCTCAACGAAGCGCAACGGGCACTCGAAACCGAACCGCCGCCATCCAGCAGCGCAACCGGTAGCGACGCCGGCACTTCCGCCGAGAACACAACCGCTCCCTCGGCAGAAAGCGCCAGCGCACCGGCTCCGAATAGCGAGAACGCCGCACCACTTCCAACTGACATCACCGCATCGCCTTCGGCGGGAGTGACGCCAGCGCCCGCTTCACCCTCACCTCCGCCGGGCGAAACCCCGCACCCCGCGCAACCGGAATCGCTTCTCCCGCCGGAACTCCGTGATCTCCAACCCGCGAAGACCTTCCTCAACAACGGGCTGAAGCAGCCATGAACGGGCAGGAAGAGACCTTCATCTCGCACCTCGTGGAGCTACGCGATCGGCTCCTGCGCGCCGCCTTGGCCGTAATCATCACCGCCGTCGTCCTCATCCCGTGGGCGAACTTCTGGTACGACCTCTTGGCACTCCCGATGATCCAGACCCTTCCCCAGGGCACGACGATGATCGCCACCGGTGTCGTCACCCCCTTCTTCGTGCCGGTGAAGGTGACGCTCCTCTTGGCGTTTCTCGTCTCACTTCCCTATGTCCTCTACCAGATCTGGGCCTTTGTCGCCCCGGGGCTCTATGCCCACGAAAAGCGGCTGATCCTGCCGCTCGTGGTCACCTCGTCGATCCTCTTCCTCCTCGGGATGGCCTTTTGCTACTTCTTTGTCTTCAAGACGGTTTTTCGCTTCATCGCCGATTTTGCCCCGCAAAGCGTGCAACTCGCCCCCGATATCGAACAGTATCTCAGTTTTGTGATGACGATGTTCGTCGCCTTTGGCGTGGCGTTTGAGGTCCCCGTCGCGGTTGCGCTCCTTGCGCGGATGGGGGTGGTGGAGCTCGCGCAACTGATCGAAGCGCGCCCCTATGTGATCGTCGGCGCCTTCGCGATCGCGGCAGTCGTCACCCCGCCCGACGTGATCTCCCAAATCCTTCTCGCAGTCCCGATCATCCTCCTCTATGAGCTGGGCGTTCTCTACGTCCGTTTCTCCGCAAAAGAGAAAGAGAAAGAGGAAGAGGAGGAGGGAGGGTTGCCGGTTCCCACCTACCAGCCTCCCTCGGTCGAAGAGCTCGACCGTGAACTCGACCGCTTGGAAGGGAAACCGGGGAAGGGAGCAAACGAAGCGAAACAGTAAAGTAGAGGAGGGCGGACGAGCGTTCGCTCTTTTTTGGCGTAAAATACTGTAAATATGTACAGTCAAGGTTTTCCATCTCCCGCAGAACACGAGTGGGAAAGACCACTCAGTCTCGACCGCTACCTCATCGCCCATCCGCTCGCCACCTTCTTCGTGCGGGCAAAAGGGGAGCGGCTCACCCCCTACGGCATCCACGACGGCGACATCCTCGTCGTCGACCGTGCCGTCACCCCTCACGTGGGCGACTGGGTGGTTGCGGTCGTCGACGGCGAACTCACCGTCGTGACGGTGGAGCGGGGTAAAGCGCTCCTCGTCTGGGGCGTTGTCGTGGGGATTGTCCGCAAACTGCGGTAGAGGAGGAAAGCGATGAGCGAGACGCGCGTCTGGGCGCTGGTCGATTGCAACAACTTCTACGTCTCCTGCGAACGGCTCTTCAACCCCAAGCTGGAAGGGCGACCGGTCGTCGTCCTGTCGAACAACGACGGCTGCGTCGTCGCACGCAGCAATGAGGCCAAAGCGCTCGGCATCCGGATGGGGCAACCGTGGTTTGAACTCGAACCCTTCGCCGAACGCTGCGGGATCGTCGCCTTCTCCTCCAACTACACCCTCTACGGTGACCTCTCGAACCGGGTGATGCGCCTCTTGGCGGAGTTTGCGCCGCGGCAAGAGGTCTATTCAATCGACGAGTGCTTTCTCGACCTCACGCTGCTCCCAGCGGCTGCGCGCGCCGGACACGGAAAAGCGATCCGCCGGGCAGTGCGCCGCCAACTGGGGCTTCCGGTCTGCGTCGGCATCGGCCCGACGAAAACCTTGGCGAAACTCGCGAACGCCTGCGCGAAGAAGGGGTGGGCGGGGGAGCAGGGCGTCTGCGACCTCTCCACGTGGGGCGAAGCGGCGCGCTTAGCGCTCCTTGCCACGATTCCGGTCGCTGAGGTGTGGGGGGTCGGCAAACGGCTCGCGCGCCAGCTCGAAGCGGTGGGCATCACCACCGCGCGGGCGCTTGCTGAAGCCGATTCCACCTGGTTGCGGCGGCGCTTCTCCGTAGTCCTTGCGCGGACGGCGATGGAGCTGCGGGGCGAAGCTGCACTCGCGTGGGCCGACCAACCTGTTCAGCGGCAGCTCGTCGTCTCCCGCTCCTTCGGCGAACGGGTGACCGAGCTTGCAACCCTTCAGGCGGCGCTCACCGCGTTTGCCACGGCCGCGAGCGAAAAGCTCCGCGCCCACCGCTGGCTCGCGCACGAAGTCGGGGTCTTTCTCGAAACCAACCCCTTTGCCCCCGATTACGTCCACGCCTTTCAGAGCGCACCCCTCACGCTCCCGACAAACGACGCGATCACCCTTGCGCGCACCGCCAACGACCTCGCTGCACGCCTCTTCACCGCGGGACTCCGCTACAAGAAGGCAGGGGTCATCCTCCTTGAGCTGCTCCCCGAGGAGCGCTGGCAACCCGACCTCTTTGCCGCAGCGGAACTCCCCCGCGCCGAGCAACGGCGACGAGCGATGGCGGCGCTCGACGCGATCAACCGGCGCTTTGGCCGCGACACCGTCACGATCGCCGCGGCGAAGAGCGGCCGTTGTTGGCACATGCGCCAAACCCGCCGCTCGCCCAACTACACCACCGATTGGCAGGCGCTACCAAAGGTGCGCGGCGGGGCTGTTGTTTTGTGATACGCCCTTGTTTTTTTAGCCACATTGTGACTACAATTTAGGCCGAAAGCCGAGACAAGGGAAACCATCATGAGCACTGCCGACACCTATGTACGAGCCCGCATTGATACCAACACAAAGAAGCGCGCCGCCGAAGCGCTCGAAGCAATGGGCCTGTCTATCTCTGACGCTATCCGTCTTCTGATGCGGCGCATAGCCGATGAACGCCGTTTGCCGTTCGATGTAAAGGTGCCCAACGCTGCTACGCGCGAGGCCATTGCCGAGCTAGAGGCAGGGAAGGGAAAGAGGTTCGCCAGTGTCGATGACTTGATGGCAGACCTGCATGCGGACGATTGAGCGCTCATCAGCCTTCAAACGCGATTACAAGCGTGAGGCGAAGGGGAGGTACCGAGCCACGCTGGATAACGATCTCAGGCTCGTTCTTGTGGCGCTGGCGTCTGATCAGCCACTGGATGCCAAATACCGCGACCATGACCTGAGCGGCGATTGGGCAGGCTACCGGGAATGTCACATCAAGCCTGATTTGCTGCTGATCTACCGCAAGGTGGGTGCTGACACCTTGAGACTGGCGAGGCTTGGCTCGCACAGTGAGCTTTTCGGGTGATCCTCCAGAGTCGTTGGAGAAAAGTCGTACAGCTTCCAACTGTTCTACCACCTCGCAGAAAAATGGACCCAACTACACCACCGATTGGCAGGCGCTTCCCGTGGGGCGCGGGAGAAGGGTGTTGCCAAGAGGCAAAGTCTGCTCCTCGATCTGCGCATAATAGGCGTCAATCTCTGCTTGGAGCGCGATCGTCCGGTACAACGCGGTAAGGATGCGACAATAGGTGCGAATCTCGTCGAGCGTAAGCCGCCGGTCGCGGCGATCCTTCAACCACTTCTCGGCAACCTGATAGCCGCCGATCGCGTATTGCCACACCTCGCGCGGCACAGGGGCGAAGTACTGGGTGGCATTGATGAACACGCGCTCGGTTTTCTCTTCGTAACGCAAACCCTCACGGCCAATTCCCTCGACGCCGTTCTCCCCCTGCCCCTCGAAGCGGGCAAGCGGCGGGTCGAGTTCGGGGGAGCGAAGGAGATGGAGCGAGACGAGCCGCGCGCCGAGTCCCGCGACCGCGCTAAAGAGCTCCCGCGCAGCGGGGAAGGGGATACGGGGGAAATCCAACCGCAGGAAGTCTGCGTAGCGCTCGCGATACGACGGGGCATAGAGGACGGCATAGACGTAGTGGAGGATCTCCTCGGGCGTCGGGGACTTCCCGTAGGCCTCGGCCAAAGCGGCGACGAGCTCTGGGTTCAGGTTGGGTCTCCGCGCCGCGGACGTTACGCCAGTGAAAAGGTCGTCTTGCTTGCTATCAGCGGGGTAGAGGAAGAGGGGGAAGTACGAATTTATGTCGAAAGCGGCAACCGTCTTGTGGGTACCAATGACTGTCGTTGCAAAGGCTCCGAAATCACCTTTGT
>NZ_BAAHXE010000017.1:0-42970 GCF_054657095.1 Hydrogenophilus islandicus
ATACTCCCCACTCCACCAACCGCTGAACAGAATGTTTGCCTGGTTCGACCGCGATTCGAACGATCCTACCGCCGCAGACCTCTGGGCGGACGACTTAGAGCGCTTCGATGAGGTGGCGTCATCTGCTAAGGCCCGCGCGCTCCTCGACGAAGCGGAAGCAGAGGCCCGCGCACGCCCCCAAGACGCGCGCGGTCCCTGCTGGGTCTTCGCGCTCGATTTCGAATCTGCCCCTTGGTTTGACCGGGCGTTTGCGCCGGCATTCGCCCACCGCCCAGCGGGCCGTCTGCGTCTGTGGCGTTTTGGCCGTTACCAATGGCTCCCGACTGACGAGGCGACCGCCCAAGCCGCCGCGTCGGTCGAGGATCCGGTTGCCGGGATGCTCGACTGGCAGGCAGGCTGGCGAAAAGGGGGCTATCGTCAAGCGTTTGACCGCGTCCAGCACTACCTGCGCGAAGGCGACTGCTACCAGGTGAACCTCACCTTCCAGTGGCACGCGGCCCTCTACGGCGACCCCCTTGCCCTTTACCTGCGCCTCAAGGCGGCTCAAGCGGTCCCGCATGGGGCCTACCTGCCGCTTCCCGACGGCGGGGCGATCCTCTGCCGCTCCCCCGAGCTCTTCTTTAGCCGCCAAAGCGACGCGGTCGTCTGCCGACCGATGAAAGGGACGGCGCGGCCGGGGACAAGCGGCTGGGTGGACGAGAAGACCCGCGCCGAAAACGTGATGATCGTCGACCTCATCCGCAACGACCTTAGCCGCCTCGCCCCGCAACGCGGCGTTGCGGTGCCGGCGCTCTTTCGCGAAGAACAGTACGCGACGGTGACGCAGCTCACCTCGACGATCGTCGCCCAGGGGGTTTCGGCCTCGCTCTGGGAGATTCTGGCGGCCCTCTTTCCCTGCGGCTCGGTCACGGGGGCACCCAAGCGGCGGGCGCTTGAAATCATCACCGAATTGGAGCCGCAACCGCGGGGGCTCTACTGCGGTGCGATCGGCTACCTCCTTCCCGGGGGCACCGTGAAGGCGATTGTGCCGATCCGGACGCTCGAAATCGACACCGCGCGCCGTGCAACCCTCGGGGTGGGGAGTGGCGTCGTGATCGACTCCAACGCGCACGCTGAGTGGCGCGAGTGTGCGCTCAAAACCCGTTTCGTTCGGAACATCGCTCCCCCGGTGGGGCTCATCGAGACGCTCCGTTGGGAGCGTGGCCATGGCGCCCCCCTCTGGCGCGGGCACCTTGCGCGGGTGCGAAGGAGCGCCCGGGCGCTCGGGATCCCCTTCTCCGAGGAGCGCTTCACCCGTGCGGTTGAAGCGGCGGTAGAGGAGGCGGAGGCCACCGCTGCGACGCTGCGTGTTCGGGTCGAAATCGCCCCGAACGGCGCGTGCGCTGCGCGCGCGACCCCCTGGGCGCCGCCAGAAACGCCCGTGCGCTTCTGTGTGAGCGACGCGGTGACGATCGACCCGGATGATCCCTTACAGCGGCATAAGACGACGCGCCGCCACCACTACGACGCGCTCCTTGCTGCGGCAGTGGCCGAGGGGCTTTTCGACGCGGTGGTGATGAACCGCCGCGGCGAGCTGGTCGAAGGGTGCCGCTCCACCCTCTTTCTCCGCTTTCCGGGCGAGAGTCGTCTTGCCACCCCGCCGCTCGCAAGCGGCTGCCTTGCCGGGGTGTTGCGTGCCCAACTTCTAGCCAGCGGCACCGCCTACGAGCGCACCCTCACCCCTGCCGATTGGGCGCGTGCCGAAGCAGTCTACCTCGGAAACGCGCTCCACGGGTTACTGCCGGCGCTCCGGGTCCCATCAGACCACTGAGCGTCAAGACCATAAACATAAAACCGAAAAAAGAGTGGCTCCCTTCGCGGTCGGTGCCGTGCTAAAGTATTCAGGTGCGACCCACCACTCAAGGAGAGGACGATGCGTTTCGAGACCCAATTGATCCACGCCGGCTATGCACCCGACCCCACCACCAAGGCGGTTGCGGTGCCAATCTACCAGACCACCTCCTACGCCTTCGACAACACCCAGCACGGCGCCGACCTCTTCGACCTCAAAGTGCAGGGGAACATCTACACCCGGATCATGAACCCGACGCAGGCGGTGCTCGAAGCGCGCGTCGCGGCGCTCGAAGGGGGGGTAGGGGCGTTGGCGCTCGCCTCCGGCATGGCGGCGATCACCTATGCGATCCTCACGATCGCTGAAAGCGGCGACAACATCGTCACCAGCTCCACCCTCTACGGCGGCACCTACAACCTCTTTGCCCACACGTTGCCGCAATTTGGCATCGAGGTCCGGTTTGCCGACTACCGAGACCCCGCGTCATTCGCCCGGCTGATCGACGGCAAAACCAAAGCGCTCTTCTGCGAGTCGGTCGGCAACCCCTTGGGCAATGTCACCGATTTCGAAGCGCTTGCGACACTCGCCCACGACCACGGTGTGCCGCTCATCGTCGACAACACCGTCCCCACCCCCTACCTCTGCCGTCCTTTCGAGCACGGCGCCGACATCGTCGTCCATGCGCTCACCAAATATCTCGGGGGCCATGGGACGACGCTCGGCGGCATCATCGTCGACAGCGGTAAATTCCCGTGGGCCGACTACCCCGAGAAGTTCCGCCGCCTCAACGAGCCGGACGTCTCGTACCACGGGGTCGTCTACACCGAAGCGCTCGGCGCTGCCGCCTACATCGGCCGCGCCCGTGTGGTGCCGCTTCGCAACATGGGTGCGGCGATCAGCCCCTTCAACGCCTTCCTGATCCTGCAAGGGATCGAGACGCTTGCGGTGCGGATGGACCGCATCTGCGAAAATGCGGTGAAAGTGGCTGAATTCTTGCGCAACCACCCGAAAGTGGCGTGGGTCAACTACGCGGGGCTACCGGACCACCCCAGCTACCCGCTCGTGCAGAAGTACATGAGCGGGCGCGCCTCGGGGATTCTCAATTTCGGCGTCAAGGGGGGACGGGAGGCCGGCGCTCGTTTCCAAGACGCGCTCAAGCTCTTCACGCGCCTCGTGAACATCGGCGACTGCAAGTCGCTCGCGTGCCACCCCGCTTCGACCACCCACCGGCAACTCTCCCCCGCAGAGCTCGAGAAAGCGGGGGTTACCGAGGAGATGATTCGGCTGTCGATCGGGATCGAGCACATCGACGACCTGATCGAGGATCTCGACCAGGCGCTCGCCGCCGCGTGAGCATCACGTCGCCAGCCGGTTGCGGCGGCCGACCCCGTAATAGACGATCCCTTCGCGTGCAAGCGTCTCGGGGTCGTACTGGTTGCGGCCGTCGAAAATCACCGCTGGCGTCTTGAGAAGCCGTTTCACCGCCGCAAAATCGGGGTGGCGGAATGGCTTCCACTCGGTGACGAGCACGAGCGCGTCGGCCCCTTCGAGTGCCGCGTACTGATGGGCGGTGAAGGTCAATCGCCCTTCCGCTTGCCACGCCTGCGGGAAGATGCTCTTCGCATTGGGCATCGCGACTGGGTCGTAAGCCTGTACCACTGCCCCCCGTTCGATCAAACCGGTAATGAGCGCAATCGATGGTGCCTCGCGCATGTCGTCGGTTCCGGGTTTGAACGCCAACCCCCAAACGCCAAAGGTGCGCCCGGCAAGCGAATCGCCGAACCGGGCTACGATCTTCGCGAGAAGCGTCTGCTTCTGAAGCGCGTTGCGCGCCTCGACCGCGTCGAGTACCAGCGGTTCCACCCCAACCCGGCGCGCCATCTGAACCAACGCCTTGACATCTTTGGGAAAGCACGAGCCGCCGTACCCCACCCCGGGGTAGATGAAGTGGTACCCGATGCGCTCGTCCGACCCGATCCCGATCCGCACGTTTTCGACATCGACGTCGTAGCGTTCGCAGAGGGTGGCGATCTCGTTCATGAAGCTGATTTTGGTCGCGAGCATCGCGTTCGCCGCGTATTTGGTCATCTCGGCATCGCGCACGCCCATGTAGATCACCCGCTGCCGGCTGCGGTTGAAGGGGGCGTAGAGCTCGGCCATCACGAGCCGTGCGCGCTCGTCGTCGCTCCCGACGATGATCCGGTCGGGGCGCATAAAATCCTCGACCGCGGCCCCCTCTTTGAGGAATTCGGGGTTGGAGACGACCGCCACTGCGAGGTGCTTCCCCCGCGCGGCGAGCTGCTCGTCGATCGCCGCCTTGACCCGCTCGGCGGTTCCGACGGGTACCGTCGACTTGTCGACGACGATCGCGTCGCGCTCGATCACCTCACCAATCTGCCGCGCCACCCCAAGGACATGCTGCAGGTCAGCCGACCCATCCTCTTGCGGCGGCGTGCCGACCGCAATGAAGAAGAGATCGCACTCCTTCGCCGCGTCCGCGAGCAACGTCGTGAAGAGCAGCCGCCCCTCGCGGTGGTTGCGCACGACGATCTCATCGAGCCCCGGCTCATAGATCGGTAGCCGCCCCTCCTTCAAACCCGCAATCTTCGCTTCGTCGATATCGACGCACCAGACGGTGTTGCCCATTTCGGCAAAACAGGCGCCCGTCACCAACCCGACATAACCGGTGCCGATTACTGCAAGTTTCATCTTTTTTCCTCGCCCCATTGCGTTGGCAGCGATTTTACCTGGTCAGCACTCAAACTCCCGTTTCTTGATCTCGATCATCGACGATTCGAACGCGCTCGCGTACACTAACGGCTATCTTCTTCTTGAACCGCGACAGGAAACAGCGCGATGTCGATTGCCCAACACCTCACTGCCGAACACCGGCTCTGCGACCAGCTGATCTCCTCGCTCGAAGAGGCGATGGCCGGCGACGATTGGTCTGCGACCACCGCCGCGTGGCACGCGCTGCGCGACGAGCTCCTCCGCCATTTCGCGGTGGAGGAGGAGCGGCTCTTTCCTGCGTTCGAAAAGCAGAGCGGCATCACCCAGGGCCCGACGCGGGTGATGCGCATGGAACACGGCCAGATGCGCGAACTCCTTGCCGCCGGCGACGCCGCCGTTGCCGCTCAAGATGGGGAGAATCTCGCCGGAGTGGTCGAGACCCTCCTCATCATGAACCAACAGCACAACCTCAAGGAGGAGAATGTCCTCTACCCGATGTGCGACCAGCTCCTTGGCGCTGAGTTCGTCGCCCAATTGACCGCTTCGGCATGAATGCGCCGGCTCCTCCCCCACCTGGATTCGCCGCCGACGCCGCCATCGAGATCGACGCGCGCACGTGGCTCCCGCCTGAACCGTTTCACCGCACCGTCGACACCCTCGAGCGGCTGAACCCTTCCCAATGGATTCGGCTCCTCCTCTACCGCACCCCCTACCCGCTCTTTGAAGCACTCGACGAGTGGGGGTGGCGCTATGCTGTTCATGAGCACGACGACGGAACGGTCGAAATCCAGATCTGGAAGCCCGCGCCATGAAGAGTGCCGACCTGCGGATCGAGGCCTCACCCCCTTATCGGATGCCACTCAGTTGGTTTGCGCTCGCCCCGCTCTTTCTTGCCGCGGCGGGGCTGCTGCTTATGGTCGCCGGCCCCGACCTCTGGGCGAGTCGCTGGCATCCCGCGACGCTCGCGCTCACCCACCTCTTTGCGCTCGGCTTCATGGGTTCGGTGATGGTCGGGGCGTTGATGCAGGTGATCCCGGTCCTTTCGGGGCAGAGTTGGCCCGTTCGCTGGCGGCAGAGCCGCTGGCCGCGCTTCGCTTTTGCCTGCGGCGTCACAGCGCTCGCCGCCCACTTCCTGTGGACCGGTTCATTGGCAACGGCCCACGCGCTCGCTGGGGTCGCGCTCGTTCTCTTGCTTGGGGCGCTTGCGCCCGTCTCCTTCCTCACCCTAAGGCTCCTTCTCCCCCTCCCCACCCTTTCGGACAGCATCCGCGATCTGCGTTGGGTCGGGGCGGGACTGGGGCTGACCCTCCTTTTGGGCGCAACGCTTCTCATCCAGCGCCTCGCTCCTGGCTTGGTTGCGCTTGACCACAGCGCATGGGTCGCGCTCCATCTCGTCGCGGCGTGGGGTTTGTGGGGACTCGCGCTTGTAGTCACGGTCGGGTTTGTCGTCGTGCCGATGTTTCAGCTCACCCCCCCTTACGCCCCCCTCACCCGTCGCCGCTTCACCACCGCCCTCTGGGTCGCGGCGCTCCCCGTTTTTGCTTCCGCCCCCTTTTCTCCTCAGACCACCCCACTCGCCGCAGCACTCCTCCTCGGTCTCTGTGCCTGGGCCTTCGCGGCACAGACCCTTGCGCTCCAGACGCGCAGCAAACGGAAAAAGAGCGACGCGACGCGACGGCTGTGGCGCGGGGCGATGGGGTGCACTCTCGCTGCCGTAGCCGCTCTGGTCGTCAGCAACTTCATGGAGTCGATCGCTCCGCTCCTCATCGGCGTGCTTATCTTCTGGGGCGGTTTTGCCGGCGTGATCTTCGGGATGTGGGTAAAAATCATTCCGTTTCTCACCTGGCTCAACATCCAGCAGATGCCGAACCGCAAGGATTTCCCGCCAACAATGCTGAAAATCACGCCGGAAAAAGAGGCGGAGCGGCTCGAATGGCTCTGGCGCGCGGGGTTGGCGCTGCTCGTCACGGCCGTTTTTCTCCCCGAACCGATGGGGCGGATCGCCGGAGTTGTGCTGCTTGCTGCGGCAGCGCAACTCGCACGGATTCTGCGCGACGCCTGGCAAACCTTTCGCGCTTGGGAAGTAGCGACGCGCTTGGCTGCGCCATGAGCTATCTTCTGCTGAAATCGCTCCACCTCACCACAGTGCTCCTCTCGATTAGCGGTTTCGTCGTGCGCTTTGCCTGGCGAATCACCCACCATCCGTGGTCTTCTGCCCGGATGACCCGAATTCTCCCGCACGTAAACGACTCACTCCTCCTCTTTTCCGGACTCGCGATGGCCGCGATGATCGGCCAGTACCCCCTGACCACCGCCTGGCTCACCGCAAAGCTCTTTTGGCTCATCGCCTACATCGTCGCCGGTTCTTTCGCGCTCAAGCGCGCGAAGACCCGCGCCGGGCAGTGGTTCGCCTATGCGCTCGCTGTGGGGTGTGTGACCTTGCTTGTCGGCTGCGCCATCCACCGCTCGCCGTGGAGCTGGTTCGCACCGTTTTGGGCAACAAATTGACCCGGGTCAAGGCATCTTTTTCACCAACCCGCTAGACTGCTCCTTGCCGACCCGTCTGGGTTTTTCGACAAGGAGCCAAAAGATGAGTAGTGCCTTCTCAACGACAACCGCCCGAAATATCTTCTACGGCGGAGCCCTCTTTTCGTTCTTGCTCTTTCTCGCGCTGACCTTCCACACCGAGCGTGCGCTTCCTCAGCGCGACGCCCGCGCCACGCTTGCGGCAAACCCGCTCGTCGTGGAAGGGAAGCGCGTCTGGGAGAAAAACGACTGCATCGGCTGCCATACCCTCTTGGGCGAAGGGGCCTATTTCGCCCCCGAGCTGGGGAACGTCTACAAGCGGCGCGGCCCCGAGTTCATCAAAGCGTGGATCAAATCACAACCCACGGGTACCCATGGACGCCGGCAGATGCCGCAATTCCACCTCTCAGACCGCGAGCTCGACGCGCTGGTTGAATTTTTCCGCTACACCTCGGAGATCAACACCGGCGGCTGGCCACCCAACATCGAGGGGTAACCGGAAATGACTTTGGCAAACGATTGCAATCAGGAGGACTTGAGATGAAATACCCGTCACAAGCAGTGGCCAAACCCTATTTCATCGCGGCGCTCGCGCTTTTTGTCGCGCAGATACTTTTTGGCCTCATCATGGGAATCCAATATGTCGTCGGCGATTTTCTCTTTCCGGCGATCCCCTTCAACGTCGCGCGGATGGTCCACACCAACGCACTCATCGTCTGGCTCTTGATGGGCTTTATGGGCGCAGCCTACTACCTGGTTCCGGAAGAGGCCGAACGTGATCTCCATTCGCCCAAACTGGCGATTGCCACCTTCTGGGTCTTTCTGATCGCTGCAGCACTCACGGTGTTGGGCTATCTCCTCGTCCCCTACGCCAAACTCGCTGCAATGACCGGCAACGATCTTCTGCCGACCATGGGGCGCGAGTTCCTCGAGCAACCGACGATTACCAAAATCGGTATCGTGTTGGTGGCGCTCTCCTTCCTCTACAACTTGAGCATGACCTTCCTCAAAGGGCGCAAAACGGCGATCAGCTCGGTTCTGCTGCTTGGCCTCTGGGGGCTCGCGATCTTTTTCCTCTTCTCCTTCGTCAACCCGGAGAACCTCGTCCGCGACAAGTTCTACTGGTGGTGGGTCGTCCATCTCTGGGTTGAAGGGGTGTGGGAGTTGATCATGGGGGCGATCCTCGCGTTTGTCCTCGTCAAAGTGACCGGAGTCGACCGTGAGGTGATCGACAAGTGGCTCTACGTGATCATCACCCTGACCCTGGTCACCGGGATCATCGGTACGGGACACCACTACTACTGGATCGGCACGCCGGGTTACTGGCAACTCTGGGGCTCGGTCTTCTCGGCGCTTGAACCGATCCCCTTCTTTGCGATGACCCTCTTCGCCTTCAATATGGTGAACCGCCGCCGCCGCAACCACCCGAACCGCGCAGCCACCCTGTGGGCGCTCGGCACTGGGGTGATGGCCTTCCTCGGCGCAGGGGTCTGGGGCTTCCTCCACACCCTCGCTCCGGTGAACTTCTACACCCACGGGACGCAGATCACCCCGTCACACGGTCACCTCGCTTTCTACGGTGCCTACGCGATGGTGGTGCTGACGATGATCTCCTACGTCTGGCCCAAACTCAATGGCCGCGAGGCGAACGGCAACCAGTCGCAGGTCCTCGAAATGTGGGGCTTTTGGGTGATGACCATCTCGATGATCTTCATTGCCCTTTTCCTCACTGCCGCCGGTATCCTCCAGGTTTGGTTGCAACGGATGGCGACAAACCCACTGCCGTTCATGGAGGTGCAAGAACAGCTCGCCCTCTTCTACTGGCTGCGGGTGATTGCGGGCGTCGCTTTCCTTGCCGGTCTCGTCGTCTACCTCATGAGTTTCTTCAAGGGGGTTGAGGGTTCTCCTGAATATCGGCCGCTTGCCCAAGAGGCGACGGCATAATCGGTGGGCTCTCCTATCGTGGGATTTGACCCCGGTGGATCCACCGGGGTTTTTTTATGTCATGAAGAGAACCACCTCAAGCAAGAATCAATACGCCTGAGACGGTAACGACACCTACCACCCACGCCCAGAGGAGCATCCGCCACCGCCACGCCACCCAACGGAGCCCCATGAAGATTTCAGCCACCACAACCCCTTTCCCCACAGCGAGCGCAAGAAGAAAAAGGGCGAGTGTAGAGCCAGACAAGGGGCCGTTCTCCCCCACTTCGCTCACCGCCGTTGCGACGAGGGTTGCGGTGAGGAGAACGAATGCGGCACCATTCACCAACTGTCTTCGAGCCGCTCGTCTGCTCATACGGGGATCCTGAAGAGGTAGAGGAGTGGGAAGAGGATCAACCACACCAGGTCGACCATGTGCCAGTAACTCGCGGCACTCTCCAACCCTACCGTTGCGCCGCTGGTGTAAGCTCCCCTGGCCGCCTTGACCGCGACAATCGCCAAGATCACCACACCCAGCGCGACGTGCATCGCATGAAATGCGGTCAGGGAGAAATAGAAGGTGTAGAAGAGGTTGGTGTCGAGATCGATCCCGGCACGAAACTTCGCGGCATATTCCATCCCCTTGCTGACGAGAAACGCGCAACCACAGAGGAGGGCGAAAAAGAGCCAGCGCGCTGCCCGCTGCCCTTCTCCTGCCGACTCGCTCTCCTCAGCTGCCAGAACGGCCCGCGCAACGGCCCAACTCCCAAGCAGCAGCAGCAGGGTGTTCGCCGCCCCCCACTCGGGGTCGAGCGTCGGCTGCATCGCTGCAAAGAGGGCGTGATGCAGCCGGTAACTCGTGGCGTAGGTCACAAAGAGGGCAAAAAAGGCGGTAAGCTCGGCAAGAATAAAGATCCAGATCGCCAGGTCTCCTGGCGGATAGACCTTTTCTTCCCTTCCCCCGCTGCCGATTACCAACTGGTCCCCTCGGAGCGGTGGACTTTGTTCCATGCGTTGTACTTCCCAATCGGTTTGTGAGCGGGAATCGTGCGCACCACTTCGAGTTTTTCCGCGTCAATCACCACCAAAGCCCCGTCTGGCGCTGGCTCCATGACGCTTGCGAGCGCATAGCGCCCCTCGGCGGTGAATTCGACATGGGCGAAGGTCTTACCGGGGAAAGGAGTCAAACGCGCCACCTCGGTCAGTTGCTCTTTGTCGATCACGGTCAGGGTATCCCGGCATTTGGGATCCATCATCGAATCGACGAAGAGGTAACGGCTCTGTTCATGACTGCGGACGAAAAAGCCAGGGCCGCACAAAGGGATCTCTTTGACCAACTGCCACGTATCGAGATCGATGACGGTGAGCACCGCGCGGCGCAGATTGGTCGATGCCATCACGCGGCGCCCGCCGGTTTCGAAGGTGATTCCCGAACCGAGATGGGGCATCCCGTCGAGTGGCAGTTCGGTGATCGGCTGCCGCACGTCGAGATTGACGACAAAACTTTTGCCGCTGCGTGAAGCGCCGATCAAATTGCGGTAGCCGGGGGCAAAGAAGAAGTCGTCAAGCACCGCCGGCAAACGGGTCCGTTTGGGGTGGAGAAAACCGGGGACTGCCAGCCCCTCTGCCATCTTGTGGTCATGAACAAGGCCATCGAAAACGGGCTTGGCCTCTTCATCGTACGAGACCTCCCACAGTTCCGGCATGTCGCGAAAAGCGACAACGAAACTGCGGCGGGGCGGAGCGTCGTAGACCCCAGCAACACGGGAGTGCTCTTTGCGGTCGAGAGACTCGCCGCGCAGGATTTTGAGGGGGTTGAGGTCGCTGTCGAGCACCACCAGCGTCTCCGGTAGGGTGTTCGCCGCCGCGACGAACCGGCCGTCGCTCGAGACTGCGACGTTGCGGGTGTTGACCGCAACACGGATCTCAGCCACCTTCTCCAACGCCCAGAGGTCGAATTTCTCGATCCACCCGTCACGCGACGCGACAGTGACAAAACGGCCGTCGGGGGAAAACTTCGGGCCGCCATGCACCGCGTAGTGGGTGGGCATGCGGGCGAGAACCGCAAAGCGGTTACCATCGAGCACGGTGAGGTGGTGGTCGCCCTGCTCGACGACGACGAACCGATTCCACGGGTCGCCCCCATCCTTGGGCCCGGTGAGTGGCACCACCGGTTTCGCCCAGTGGGTCGCTTTCATCGACTCAAGCGTGAACTCCGGGATCACCGCAGGCGTACTCTTCAACCACTTCGCGAGCGCAGCAATCTGATCGGCAGAGAGTGTCGCGGCATAAGAAGGCATCTGCGTCGCCACCCGGCCGTTGGCAATCGTCTCCACCACTTTGGGGAGCGGGAGCCGCTCGAGACTTTCAGGGAGGAGCGCAGGGCCTAAACCGCCAGTCCGGTCGACGCCGTGGCACTGGGCACAGGTGTCGCGGTACCACGCCGCTGGCCCCTCACCCGTCCCTCCCTCTGCCGCTACCGTACCCCCCGCAGCGAAAGCAACCCACACCGCAGCGCACATCGGCACCGCGAAGTTCGAGGTCCATTTTCTGCTCGCACCCATTCCCTACTCCTTAGGCTGAGACCGCTTCGGCGATGGTAGCGCCAATCTCTTCGTCGGTGAGATAACACGCTGGATCTTCGCCCCAGAGGTCGCCGCTTGCACTCTCGGCGCGAACCCGCGAACTGCCGTTACACAGCAGTAAAAACCGACAGGAGGCACAGCGGCCGCCCACCGCACGGGGATATTGGCGCAGCGCTTTGAGGAGCGGCGACGATTCATCGCGCCAGATCGCCGAAAAGGGGCGTTCCCGGACATTGCCGAGGGTGACGTGCCACCACATCGTATCGGGATGGACGTTGCCGAGGTTGTCGATGTTGGCGATATTCTCGCCGCTCGCGTTCCCCCCCCATTGCCGCAGCTTTGCCGCGATCTGCTCTGCCCGATCGGGGAAGCGCTCCTGAACCCAGAGCAGGAAAAAGGGGCCGTCGGCGTCGTGGTTGCCGGTCGTATATTCGCGGGCTATTCCCACTTGATGATCGGCAAGTGCCCGTTCAAAAAGGGTGGTCATCGCCCAACGCGTCGTCTGCGCCACCGCGTCGCGCCCGCGGTTTTTCTTCCCGCGCCCGGCATAGTTGAGGTGGGAAAAGTAGAAACGGGGGATCTCCGCTTCGGCCACCCAATCGAGGAGCGGAAGAAAATCGTGCGCATTCTCTTCGGTCATCGTGTAGCGAACCCCGACCTTGACACCGAGATCGCGCAGCTGAAGAAGCGCCCGTTGCGACGCCGCAAAAGCGCCCTCCTTACGCCGGAAGCGGTCGTGGGTCTCCCCGAGCCCATCGAGACTGATCCCGACGTAGTCGAAGTCGGTTGCGGCAATCCGCTCCGCCATCGCCTCGTCGATCAGCGTTCCGTTGGTCGAGAGCGCGGTATAGAGCCCTTTCTCCTTGGCGTAGCGCGCCAGCGTAAAGAGATCGGCACGCAGCAACGGCTCACCGCCCGAAAGGATCAGGGCGGGAACACGCATCGCGGCGAGATCGTCGATCACTGCAAGGGCCTCGTCGGTGGTCAATTCGCCGCGAAAATCGGTATCGGCGGAGAGCGAATAGCAGTGGGCACAGAGGAGGTTGCAGCGCCGGATGAGGTTCCAGATCACCACGGGGCCAGGGAGGCGCCGTCGGGGACGCGCCGGTGTGGGCGAAAAAAACTCGGCAATGAACGACGAGATGCGAAACATCGTAGGTTCCTCGATCAGTTAGGCGGTTGCGTGGGCGCGCAGACGCACCCCGCTCTTTTTGAGTATCCGGGTGGAATAGAGCGCATCGTGGGCAGCCAGCGCACCGGGGAAGCGTTCGCGGCACGCGGCAACAAGCGCGTTACGCCGGGCATCGACCTCGGCGCGCGTCCGCCCATGCACCATCGCAAAGAGGTTGTATCGCCAGACGGGAAGATGGCGCGGACGGCGGTAGCAGTGGCTCACCTCACCGGTTGCCGAAAGCCATTGGCCAACGGCGTCGACCCGATCGTCGGCGACATCCCAGACGCACATCGCGTTAGCCCGGTAGCCGAGGGCGTAGTGATGGACAGCCACACCGATACGGCGAACAACCCCTCTCTGAAGCAGCGCGTGAAAAGTTTCGATGACGCGCGTCTCCCGCCACCCGAGATGGGCTGCAACGGCACAATAGGGTGTGGTGACACAAGGCAACCCCGCCTGGGTAGCCAGGAGCAGCGACCGCTCGTCAGGAGTCAAGGGGGAGGTTTCGCCACCTGTCGCAGCTGGGGCACCCTCAGCGGTTCGGGTCGTGGCCAGCAGCTCCTCCCACGCCGCAAGGCGCTGGGGATTAGGCGCTCTTTCAGCGGTCCAGGGAAGGAGGCGCAGGCGGACGTAGAATTCCCGCTCTTTGGGAAAGAGCCAAACCTGCAACCCGATCGCCTGTTCGATCGCCAGAGCCACCGAGGGGAGCAGCACGGCGTCCTCACACGCGAGGACAAACCATAAATTGAAATCATGATCCCGAAGATAGTGATGGGCAACCTCCGGAAAGGCGTTAATCGCCGCGACAACCTCATCCAGCCGCGCTTCAGGTGCAGCCACTGCAGCGAGCGCAAAAGCGCCACCACTTCGTTCGACTTGGATGAACGGCCCGAAGCGGGTGATCACCCCTTCGGCCAACCAACGGGCGATCGTCGCGGCAATCGCGCGCTCCTCAAGCCCCAATACTTCGGCCCACCGGGCAAATGGGCGTGGCACCAAGGGAAGATGGTCCTGGAGCGCCCAGAGGAGAAGCGCTTCGCTTTCGGGCACCTCAGGCCACATGGGGGCGGACATAGCGTGCTCCGGTCTGTTTGTAACAGCGGGTGCTGAAGAGCAGCCGATGGGGGGCATGGGCCAACCCCAACCGCTCCGAGAACTCGGCAACCGTTGCCGCAACCGTATCACGATCCCTGCCGTGCACCATCGCATAGAGCGTGTACGGCCACACGTCAGGAACCGGTTCGCGACGATAACAGAGATGGACCGCCGGTTCTTGCGCAAGGCGCGGCCCCACCGCGTCAGCCACCTCCGGCGCGACAGCCCAAACCGCCATCGCGTTCGCGGTCCAGCCGAGCGCGCGATGGCGCACGACGGCGCCCAAGCGGCGTATCGTCCCCTCCCCCAGCCACCGGGCGATCGCGGCAACCACCGCAGTGCTAGGGATGCCGCACGACTCAGCAACGGCATGGTACGGACGGGGAGCGATCGGCAAGCCGTCACTGAGGCGCGCAATCAGCCGCCGTTCTGAGGCGCTGAGCGGCCGGTGGCGCCAGGGATCAAGCGGCACGATGGGTGTTTCCCCCACCCGATCCTCGCTTTTCCCCCCATTTGCCAGGTCAAACGCCAAATCGATGTGAAACTCGCGCACCAGGGGAAAAGGGTAGAGGGGTGTCGCGAGCTCTTCCGCCATTTCCGCCAGTAACGTTCGCCCCGCCTGCTCGCTGGGGGCAGTGAGGACAAACCAGAGGTTGAGGGGTGCGCCGCTGCGGGCATAGTTGTGGTTGACCTCAGGGTAGCGGCTGAGCCTCTTCGCCAGCTCGTCAAGCCGCTCTTCCGGTAGTGCTGCAGCGGCCAAGGTGCTCCATCCCAGGCGGCGCGGTGCCCAGACCGGGCCGACGCGATCGATCCACCCCCACGTCTGCGCCTGCTGAAACGCCGCGATCACATCGCGCTCGGTGAGCGGTGGCGTCGCGGCAGCAATCGCCTCAAAAGGGCGGTCGACCAGCGGAAAGCCCCGCTGCCAGCGATTGATCAGGGTGAGGATCTGCGCGGCACCTGGGGCGTTGGGCAAGGGGTGCGGGGCGTTCATCCCGAGCTCCTCACCGCCCGAAGAGGTAGGCGCGGTGGGTAAAGAAGATCCCACTCGGTTCGCGCGCAGGAAGCCTCGCCACCTCCTCTTTCGTTACCGTATCGTAGACGACGACGCTGTTGCTGTCCCGCGCCGAGAGCCACACCTGATCCCCTTTAGGGGTAAATTCGAGATGCAACACCGCCTTGCCGGGAGCGAGGGTGTGCGTCACCGTGAGACGCTTGCGGTCGATCACCTGGACCCAGCCGTTGTCGGGGAAGGCAAAATTGACCCACACCTCCCGCCCGTCGGGTCGCGCTACGGCAAAAACCGGTTGCCCCTTCACCGCGACACGCCCCACCTCCTGCCACGTTCGCGTATCGACCACCAACACTTCGTGACGTCCCACCGCTGGCAAAAACGCGAGCTCACCCGCAAGGGCCCAGCCGCGGAGATGGGGCATCTTGTAGACGGGTAGGGGCTGCTCCCCCCGTCCGTAACCCGCGATGATTTTCTCAACCCCCTTTTCGGGATTGAGGTCGTCATAGAGCGCAATCCCGTCCTCGCCAAAGAGCCCGGCAAGGTAGAAACGGCCGTCGTTGGAGACGAGGCCATCATAGGGCTGCTTCCCTGCCGGGAAGCAGCGCGTCTTCGGTTCCGCGGGGCGGGTAAAATCGCTTACACAGAGCGCGTTGGCCTCGAACAGGGCATAGGCGAAGCGCCGCCCCGGAAGGTCGGCGAGCCCGACCACCTTCGAAGGTTTCCCATTGGGCCCAGCAAGGGCAGGAACGTCCGCCACCCACTCGAGCGTTTCGGCGTCGAACGCTCGGAGCCCCCCAGGGTCGTAGTTCTGCGCCACAACCAGCCGGCCATCGCTCGAGACAGCACCGCCGATGCTGTTGCTCGCCTGCGCCACCCTTCTCTTGACCGATTGGGTCAAGAGATCGATCTGCGTCAACGCCCCGTCGCGACCAAAAAGGTAGGCGTAGCGTTGGTCACGAGAGAAGACCACCGACGCGTGCGACAGATCCCCCAACCCTTCCAGACGCTTGACCACCGTAGGCTGCGACTGCCGAACGAGGAGAATGCTCCCCGATCCCCGTTCGACTACCACCCCGAGGTCCCCTGTGGGCAGGGATGCTAGTTCTGAGGAAGGGGTCGCAGAGGAGGCTACGCCCCCCTTGTCCGGAACCGCGGTGCCACAGCCCGCGAGGGCAAAGAGGAGAACCGCTGCGGCGCTCCACAGGGCGCTACGGCTAAGGGCACGCACAGCGCAGGTCATTCGGTGGGGAATCCGGCCACGAGCCGTTCGACGATCCATCGGGCCTCATCCTCGGTGAGAAAGGGAAGAAAAGGCGGCATGGGGGTTCCCGTGCGGCCGTAAAGGAGGGTGGCGACGAGGCTCTCCGGCGGCTTTTCCGCCAATGCCGCTGGGGTGAGCGCCGGCCCCAATCCGCCATTCAAGGTCATGCCGTGGCACGCGCCGCAATCGTGGCGGACGAGATGGATCAACTCCGCCCGCCGCGCCTCGCTGATCGCGCGGGGCTGGTTCTCTTCCCCCGCGCCTATAGAGAGTGAGCAAACAAGAAACCCCGCAAGGGCTGCGGCAGCAGGTAAAATGCGAGACCCCTTACGGACCCCTTTTCCTTTTCGCTGCCGCAGTTCCACTACCCTCTCCTCAGTAGATGTCGTGCTGGGTATTGTAGACGTTGAAGTGGCCCGTCGGTGTGATCAACTGCGGATCTTTGATCACTGCTTTCACCTTCAGCGTCTTGTCATCCAGAACGACGATCGCCGACTGTTTGTCTTTCGCCGACCAGACCGAGAACCAGACCTCGTCGCCGGCCTTGTTGAACTCGGGCTGAACGACCCGTTTCGCCCCATCGTCGGTGAGACCCGCCCATTCACCAATCGGCAGAATCTTCGGTGGCGCGTCCAGGTTGTCGATGTCAAAGACCGCGACCGACTGCGAGACCTTCGGATCGGGGTTGAGCGGCGTATCGACGTAGAGGTGCTTCGATTTCGGATGGGTCTTGATGAAGAGGCTACCCCCACCCTGGCCTTGAAGGGTGCGGACCACCTTCCAGGCATATTGGGGGTGCTTCTCGGGGTCGGTTCCGATCAGCGAGATCGTCTCGTCACCCAAGTGGCCTGTCGCCCACACCGGTCCGTACTTCGGATCGACAAAGTTCGCCCCACGCCCGGGGTGCGGGATTTTGCCGACGTCGATCAACGCCACCCGTTTACCCTCTTTCGCGTCGATCACCGCGATCTTGTTCGACTGATTCGCCGCCACCAAGAAGTAGCGCTTCGACGCGTCCCACCCGCCATCGTGGAGGAAGCGGGCAAGCGGAATCTCGGTGATCTTCAGGTTGTCGATATCGGAGTAATCGACAAGATGGGTTTTGCCGGTCTCTTTGATGTTGACGACAAACTCAGGACGGAAGTGGCTGGCGACGATCGACGCGACTCGCGGCTCCGGATGGTACTCTTGGGTGTCGACCGTCATCCCCCGCGTCGAAACGATCTTGAGCGGCTCGAGGGTATCGGCGTTCATGATCACGTATTGCGGCGGCCAGTAGGAGCCGGCAATCGCGTACTTATCCTCAAACCCTTTGAATTTCGAGGTTTCGACCGAACGCGCCTCCAGCCCGATGCGGATCTCGGCAACGTTGTCGGGTTTTTCCATCCACAGGTCGATCATGTTGATCTTGGCGTCGCGGCCGATCACGTAGAGGTAGCGCCCGGAGGCCGAGAGACGGGAGATATGGACCGCGTAACCGGTGGGGACGATGTTGATGATTTGCTTGGTGTCACCATCGATCAACGCCACCTTACCGACGTCGCGCAGCGTCACCGAGAAGAGGTTGTCGAGGTTGTAGTTGTTCATCTTCTTCGTTGGCCGCTTCTCAGGCGGGACGATCACCTTCCACGTCGCCTTCATCTCGGCCAAGCCGAACTCCGGCGGCTGCGGCGGCGTCTGCTGAACGTAACGGGCCATGAGGTTCACCTCTTCGTCGGTGAGCTCACCCGACGTCCCCCAGTTGGGCATCCCCGCGGGAGAACCGTACTTGATGAAGGTCTCGAGGTAGGGGGTCCCTTTCTCCAGCGTGATGTTCGGCGTGAGGGGCTTCCCAGTCGCCCCTTTGCGCAGAACCCCGTGGCAGCCGGCGCACCGCTGGAAATAGATCGTCCGCGCCTTATCGAACTCCGCTTTGGTCATGGGCGGCGCCTTAGGGTTGATGTCTTGGTACATCTCGACATTGCCCACGGGCGAACCCCCCGCTTGATAGTTCACCTCCGCCGGAGAGACCTGTTTTTCCGCCAACGCGGTGCCCACCGCCCACGGCAGCGCCATCATGGCCAGCGTCAAAGTTTTCATCCTCATGGTCGTAACTCCCCAAATTCCAAAGATACCGCCCTTCCCCATGAAGGTTCGGCAAGGGTCACTTTAGCGCTTCTTTGCCCAGATTGCCTTGACCCGTGTCAATTTTGTCTGAACCCCTCGGGCAAAAATGACCGCGGTCAACGACCGGCGATCTCGTTCGCGGCATAATCGCCGCATTGCGTCACAACAAGGAGCACCCGGTGACCCCCTCTTCACTGAAACAGGCCCCGCCCAGTCTCTCTGCTTGGCTGGCGATGGCGTTCCGCCCCTTCTACACGGTGGGATGCGCCTGGGCGGCAATCACCGTCCTGCTGTGGGGTTGGGGCGTTGCGCCGCCGTTTGCCCCAGGAAGTGAGCGCGAACCGCTCTTGACTGGCCTCCTGTGGCACGGGCACGAGATGGTCTGGGGCTTTGCAGGAGCGATCGTCGTCGGATTTCTCCACACTGCGGTCACCAACTGGACTGGGCTACCCCCCCTTGCCGGCTGGCGACTGGCGCTCGTCGTCCTCTTCTGGGCGGCCGCGCGCGTCGCCGCCGCGTTGGCACCAACCCCTGGGTGGATCGCAGTTCCCGCTACTCTTTTCTGGTTTTCTGCCGCTGAGACCCTCTGGTACCGCATCTGGCAGCGCCGTCAAAAGCAAAATTACCCCGTTCCCGTGCTCGTCGCCGTGTTGGGGAGCCTCGAGCTTGGACTTCTCTTGACGCGTGCTGGCGATACCCAGTGGGGCAACCCCCTGGCCTATCTGGAAGCGGGGGTCTTGACCGTCGCGGCGATTATCGCTTTCATGGGGCTCAGGGTGATCCCCTTTTTCACCAGTCGGGCGCTCGACCTCGAACCCATCGCTCCGTCGCCCTCCGCCCTTGCGTTCACCGTGGGCGGCGTATCCGCCGTTGCCGGGGCAACCCTCTTGGGTCTTCCACCCCTCGCAGTGTTAGTTTTATCCCTCCTGACCGCGTTTGGCTACCTCGAACGGTCGGCGCGTTGGTATCACCCGCGCATTTGGCAAAACCCTGCGGTCTGGGTCCTCCATCTCGGTTTTGCCGCCACGGGGCTTGGGATCGCCGCCTACGGGCTCACCGGTTGGGCGGCGCCGTCGTGGAAAAGCGCCGCGCTTCATCTCCTCACGGTGGGGGGAATGGGGTGGATGATCCTCGGGATGGTCACCCGTACGGCACTCGGCCACACCGGCGGAAACCCCAACGCCACCCTGCCGGGTATCCCCACCGCGTTCATTCTCATCGGCGCGGCAACTGTTTTGCGCCTCTGCGCGGCGCTCCCCACCGCGTGGGCAATCGGCGCGCTCCGGCTCTCGGCGATCCTCTTTGCCCTGGCGTTTGCGATCTACCTCGTTCGTTTCTTCCCCCGCTTGATCCGCCCTCGTCCCGATGGCCGTCCGGGATAGCGGTATGAAGAAATTGATACAAGTCATCGCAAATGCCCAAGCGGGATGGTACAAAAGAGGGGACGACACTTCCTAGAGGAAAGGAGCCCACAGTGGCCAAACCGTTACCTGCTCAGGTCTATTTGGTGGGTGCGGGTCCAGGGGACCCAGAACTCCTGACACTCCGCGCCGCAAAGGTCTTAGCGAACGCCGAGATCGTCGTTTTCGACAATCTGGTGTCGCGCGACGTACTTGCGCTCGTTGCGCCCGACGCCCAGCGCATCTTTGTCGGCAAGAGCGCGGGCAACCACACCCTCCCCCAAGAGGAGATCAACCAGACCCTCGTTCGCTTGTGGCAAGAGGCGCCACGCCGGATTGTCCGGTTGAAGGGGGGCGACCCGTTGATCTTTGGTCGCGGCGGTGAGGAGGCGTGGGCCCTTGCTGCCGCCGGCGTACCGTTCGAAATTGTTCCCGGCATCACAGCAGCGTGCGGGATGGCAGCGAGCAACGCCTTGCCGCTTACCCACCGCGGCGTGGCGCAGGCGTGCGTCTTCGTCACCGGTCACCTCCAAAACGGTAAGCTCAACCTCGATTGGCCGGCTCTGGCCCGTCCGCGGCAAACGGTGGTCTTTTACATGGGCGTCTCCACCTTGCCAGAGCTCTGTGCCGAGCTGATCCGCCACGGACGTGCGCCTGAGACGCCTGCAGCGATCATCGAGGCGGCGACAACCCCCCGCGAACGCCGCATCGTCGGCTCGCTCGCCACGCTCCCTGCGATCGCCGCTGCGGCGCAGGTGCAACCGCCCGCGTTGATCGTCGTCGGCGAGGTGATCCGCGTTGCCCAGGGGTTAGAGGCGATGCGCCCCTTTGCCAACGCTGCGCCGACAGCACAGCGCCATGGGGAAACCGCAAGGAGTACCGAGGCGAAGCGATGACGACCCACTATCTCCCTCAGGGCAACGAGATCGCCCTCTTCGAAAAGGCGTTCGCCAACCAGTTGCCTGTCCTCATCAAGGGGCCGACGGGGGTCGGTAAAACCCGCTTCGTCTCCTATATGGCCGAGCGCCTGGGGGTACCGCTCTACACGGTCGCCTGCCACGACGACCTTACCGCTGCCGATTTGGTTGGCCGCTTTCTCATCCGCGGCGACGAAACGGTTTGGCAAGATGGTCCTCTGACCCGTGCCGTGCGCGAAGGGGGAATCTGTTACCTCGACGAAGTGGTCGAAGCCCGTAAAGATGTCACCGTGGTGCTCCACCCGTTGGCCGACCACCGGCGAGAGCTCTTCTTGGAGCGCACCGGCGAACGGCTGACCGCGCCTCCCACCTTCATGCTCGTCGTCTCCTACAATCCGGGCTACCAAAACTTCCTCAAGGGGCTGAAACCCTCGACCCGGCAGCGTTTTGTCGCGCTCCGTTTCGATTTTCCACCCGCAGAGCAGGAACAAGCGATCCTCATTGCCGAAACGGGTTGCGCGCCGTGGGTCGCGCAGAAACTGGTCCACCTGGCGCAGGCGATCCGCGGGCTCAAACAGATCGACCTCGAAGAGGTGATCTCCACCCGCATGCTGGTCTACACCGCGCGGCTCATCGCGAGCGGCGTCGAACCCCATGTGGCCTGTAGCGCTGCGATCGTCGAAGCGCTGACCGACGAACCCGAGGTGGCGGCCGGGCTGCACGAAATCGTCCGTTCGATCTTCGAAGGGTGACCGCCCGATGGAAGAGTGGGTCGGCGCCCTGTGGGACCGATGGATCACCAAAGTAGCATCGCGAAACTATCCCGACGCGGCGGTGACGCTCGCGGGGCTATCGCGCGCCCTTGCCCTCTTCTACCGCGGCTGTGGCGGCATTCCCGGGCGCGTCGTCAAACCGGCCGTTCGTGCGGTCACCCGCCACCGCCGCCGGTTGATCGAGCGCATTGCAGGTGTGGGCGATCGCTATCAACCAGCCACAATCGGAGCGGACGCGCTCTACCTGCCCTCCACGATTGACTGGTTCCCCGAAGCCGCACTCAACCGCGACGCCTACTTCTGGCTCGCTCTGGTTGCCGCCCATTTTGTCCCCAACGGCGAACCGATTTGGCTCGCCAACCAGCGGGCGGCCGCGGTCGCGCTGGCCCGTTTTCCGGGTTGGGAGCGACGCTATCAGCGGCTGGTCGACGCCCTGTTGGCCCACCGTCCCGAACCTACCCGTCTCTCGGCCGCTGAACGCGCCGTCGAAGAGGCGATCCGCGACGCACTCCGCCAACCGGGGAGCCGCCCCACCTTTCCGCCCGACGCGAAAAGGCCCCCGTTCCCCGTCTGGCTCTGGTTACACGAAGAGGCTTCGCGTCCCACGGAGATGAAGCGCCATCGCGAAGCGGCGGAAAATGACGGCCCCAAAAAGGAGCAGGAGAACCCGTCGCGGACGATGCGGGCAGAACGCACCGACGCACCGAAAGAGGAGCACGGCATGCTCCTCATCTTTCGCGCCGAGAGTCTCCTCTCGTGGGCCGAATATGTCCGGGTCAACCGCAGCCAGGACGATGAACCCGAAGAAGATCCCCTTCGCGCCGCGGAGACGCTCGACACCCTCCACTTTGCCAACGACGACGAACGGGTCGCCGCCCGAGTCCGCATCGAGGTCGAAACGCCCCCGGGGAGCGAAGAGCCGGAAGCGTTGTCTGGCGAGCACCTCTATCCCGAATGGGACTATCGCAGCCAAACCTATCGGGAGAACCACTGCCGGGTCGTCGAGTCGCGGCCGAACGGAACGCACCAACCCACCGAAATTCCCGCCACGCTCCGCCCGTTGATCCGCCGGTTGCGCGCGCAACTCGAGCTGCTTGCGCCGGTGCGGGTGACTCTGACCGGACAACCCTTCGGCGACGAGATCGATCTCGACCGCTTCGTCCGTTTTCGCGCCGATCGTGCCGCAGGCACCGCCGAAGCCGACCGCGGGCTCTACCTCGCGAAACGGGCCCACCATCGCGACATCGCGACGCTCCTCCTTGCCGACACCTCGCTCTCGACCGACGCCCACGCCAGCGACGACGTGCGGGTGATCGACCTCATCCGCGACACGTTGTGGGTCTTCTCGGAGGCGATTGCCGCGACCGGCGACAGCTACGCGATCGCCGCCTTCTCGTCGCTTCGCCGGACCGAAGTCAAAATCCACTGGCTCAAGACCTTCGCCGAACGTCGCGCCGAAGTTGTTCGTTCGCGGATCGCCGCCCTCGCACCGGGTTACTACACCCGGATGGGGGCAGCCGTTCGCGCTGCAGTCCGCACCCTCCAGGAGCAACCACAAAGCCTGAAACTCCTGCTCCTCCTCTCTGACGGCAAACCGCACGATCTCGACGGCTACGAAGGGCGGTACGCGATCGAAGATTGCCGCATGGCCATCCAGGAAGCGCGAAGCCAAGGGGTGCGTCCCTTTTGTCTGACGATCGACAAAGATGCCGCCGAATACCTCCCCTACCTCTTTGGCCAGGCGGGTTACCTCCTCATCCCGCGCATGACTACCCTGGCTGAACGGCTCCCCAAAATCTACGCCCTCTTGACCGATGGGCTGTGACGCGCCACAATGGGTGAATAACTCCCTCTCTGCGTGACGCCACGATGTCGATTCTCCAGCGCCTTCCGGGGACACTCACCCAAAAGATCGACGGGATTCTCTTCTTCTTTCTCGCTGTGGCGGTCGCGTTGATTGGCACTGCCCTTTGGGTCGGTCACCAACTCGAGGGGGGCGCCGGGGCGATCAACGAAGCCGGTCTGCAGCGGATGCGCACCTACCGCATCGCCTACCTGCTCGAACAGGCGGGCAATACTCCGGAGCGACGCAGCCGACTCCTTGCCGAAGTGGAACAGGCATTGGCCGAATACGAAGCAGCATTAGCGCTTCTGAGCCGCGGTGACCCGCAACGCCCCCTCTTGCTGCCGGCGACTGGCCCAGTTCGCGAACAACTCGAACGCGTCCAACGGGCGTGGACCACCGAGATGGCCCCCCGTTTTCGCGCAACAGTAGCGCTTCTGGAAACCCCCTTTCCCGAACTGCAGCAGGTGCGTGCCCAACTCCTCGAGTGCGACGAAACGGTGCGCCGCTACGTCCCCGAAGTCCACAAGCTGGTCGCCCAGATCGAGTCGTGGAACGCCCACCACACTTCGATTCTTTGGTGGCTGCTGAACGGCTTTCTGGTCGCCTCCTTCCTCAGTACCGTTTTTCTCCTCCTCTTCTTCCGCCACCTCGTCTCGCGCCCCCTCTCCGCGCTGCACCGCGGAATCGAACGGATGGGTTCGGCCGATTTCGCTGTGCGCCTCCCCGTCGACCGTCGCGACGAATTCGGCGCGGTCGCCCAAGGGTTCAACCGCATGGCCGATGAGCTGAAGTCGCTCTACGCCACGCTCGAAGAGCGCGTTGAAGAGAAGACCCGGGCTCTGGAGGCTCGCGCGCAGGAGCTTGCCATCCTCTATGAAGTGGCTGCGACCACGGCCGAACCCGAAGAGGTCGACAAGCTGGTCCGCGCCGTCTTGGCCAGAACGGCCAGCCTGGTAGGGGCGCAAGGATGGATGGTTCGCTTCAACCGCCCGCGCGACCGGGTGCTGACGCTAATCGCCTCCGAAGGGATGGCTCAGGGATCGGAGCAGGCAGCCTGCGCCACCTCGATCAACTGGGAAGAGTGCCTCTGCGGGCAAGCCGTCGCTCAGAATCACACCCTGGTCGGCTGCCCGACCCAGCCGATGGCTGACGGAAACCTCCCGTTCTGTTTGCGCCACCGCTACCATGTCGTCGCGATCCCGATGCGTGTCAAACAGCGTGTCATCGGTCTTTTCAACCTCCTCTTCGACCAAGAGCGGCGGCTCGAACCCCATGAGACGCGGCTCCTGGAAACGATCGGGCACCACCTGGCCGTCGCGATTGAAAACCTCCTCCTTGCCGAACGAGAGAAAGAGATGGCGGTCTCAGAGGAGCGCAACCTCCTTGCCCAGGAGCTGCACGACAGCATCGCGCAGACACTCGCCTACCTCAACCTGCAAGCGCAAATGTTGGCGCAGTCGCTCGCGGAGGAGAACCTCGACCAAGCCCGCCAAGACCTTGCGCTCATCCGGGAAGGGATCCAGGAGAGTTACGATACGGTCCGCGAACTCCTCGTCTCGTTCCGGATCCGCGTCGAACATCACGATTTGTGCGAAGCGCTCACTGCCGCCGCAGAGCGTTTCGAGGGACAGACCGCAATCCGCACCCGGCTCTATTGCCACGGGGTGATCGGCCACCTCTCCCCCTCGACGATTCTCCAAGTGTTGCACATCGTCCAGGAGGCGCTCTCCAATGTCCGAAAACATGCCCATGCCGACGAGGTGACCATCCACTGTACCGGCGAACCCCACACCCTCACCTTGACGATTGCAGACAATGGGGTCGGTTTTGACGCCCAGCAATTACCACTTCCCGAAAATGACCACGTCGGGTTGCAGATCATGCGCGAACGGGCGCACCGCATCGGCGCAACCCTCACCATCGAATCATCCCCGGGGGTGGGCACGACTATTACCCTGACGCTTCCACGAACCCAAAGAGTGGCTACAGATGACCGAGAAACACCCTCCCTTGCGCATTCTGCTCGTGGATGACCACGCCCTCTTTCGCAGTGGCATCAAGGCGCTCCTTCAGCGGCATGGTGGATTCGACGTCGTCGGCGAGGCTGCGAACGGCCTCGACGCGGTCAAGCGCGCCATCTCGCTCAAGCCCGACATCATCCTCCTCGACCTCAACATGCCTGGCCTCAGCGGCAAAGAGGTGCTCGAAGCGCTGCAGGGAGCAATCCCCTCGGCCAAGGTCATCGTCCTCACCGTCTCGGAAAACACCGACGATCTTGCCGACGCCATGGCCGCCGGCGCCCAAGGTTACCTCCTCAAGAATATCGACGCCCACCACTTCCTCGACGCGTTGCACCGCGTCGCCGACGGCGAGACGATCATCTCCCCGGAGATGACGGTCCGGCTGGTGAGCGCGATGCGGCACAAACCCGATCCGGCAAAGAAAAATGGCGCTGTCCCCCTTTTGGAACGGCTCACCCCGCGAGAGCGCGAAATATTGACCGCACTCGCCGAAGGCGCCAGCAACAAAGAGATCGCCCGGCTCTTCGACCTTGCGGAAAGCACCGTCAAAGTCCACGTCCAGAACATCCTGCGCAAACTCGAATGCCAAAGTCGCGTTCAGGCCGCGGTCATCGCGGTTGAAGCAGGTCTTGCCCGTGGGGGCAACCCTTAGACCCATCGACCTAATCCTTTTGACCGATACCGGGTCGCTCATTTGGGGGAAACGCTTCCCTCGTTTGCCCGATTTTCTTGTGTTGTGCGTTGCTCTAGCATGTTGCTTGACCAATGGAAGGAGCAGGCAACGTGCAACTGGTCTCCGTGGTACTCCGGGTACTCCCGCACCAGATTGAACCGACGATCGACGAGGCCCAGCGGTTCGGGAACGTCGAAATCGGCTTGGTCGATCACGACAAAGGGATCATCGTTGCCTTGGTGAGCGACGAAGAGGGCGGCGAGCCGCTCGCCGATACCCTCGTCCAACTCCAGCTTCTGCCCACTGTGCAGGCCTGTAGCGTGGCCTACGAATTTTTTGAACCGACGCAAGCAACATCAGGAGAGAACCATGGATAGGCGCGACTTCATCAAACTCAACGCCATTGCCGCCGCTGCTTCGGCGGTGGGTTTGCCTGCCCCCGCCGTCTTCGCCCAACCGGAGGGTGTGGGCAAAATCCGGTGGGACAAAGGGGTTTGCCGTTTCTGCGGCACCGGCTGTTCGGTGCTGGTCGGCGTCAAGGATGGACGCGTTGTCGCCACCCAAGGAGACCCCGACTCACCGGTGAACCGCGGTCTCAACTGCATCAAAGGGTACTTCCTCTCCAAAATCATGTACGGCAAAGACCGTTTGACCCAGCCGCTTTTGCGGATGAAGAACGGGAAATTCGATAAAAATGGCGAATTCACCCCGATCACGTGGGACCAGGCCTTTACCATCATGGCCGAAAAATGGAAAGAGGCGATCAAAAAGCACGGCCCCCAAGCGGTGGGCATGTTCGGTTCGGGACAGTGGACCATCTGGGAGGGGTACGCTGCGGCGAAGCTCTACAAAGCCGGTTTTCGCAGCAACAACATCGACCCCAACGCCCGCCACTGCATGGCCTCTGCAGTGGCCGGCTTTATCCGCACTTTCGGAATGGACGAGCCTATGGGGTGTTACGACGACATCGAACACGCCGACGCCTTCGTCCTCTGGGGGTCGAATATGGCCGAGATGCACCCGATCCTCTGGAGCCGAATCACCGACCGCCGCCTGACCCACAAAGGGTGTGAGGTTCATGTCCTCTCGACCTTCACCCACCGGTCATTTGAACTGGCCGACAACCCGATCATCTTCACCCCTCAGACTGACCTTGCGATCCTCAACTACATCTGCAACTACCTGATCACCCACAACGCGATCGACCGTCAGTTCATCGAAAAACATGTGAATTTCCGCAAAGGCGCTGCCGACATCGGTTACGGGCTGCGCCCGACCGACCCGCGCGAACAACAGGCGAAAAACGCCAAAGATCCCAATGCGTCCGAACCGATCTCTTTCGAGGAGTTCGCCCGTTTCGTCAGTGAATACACCCTGGAAAAGGTCGCTGCACTCTCGGGGGTTCCTGCCGAGAAGCTCGAACGGCTCGCCAAACTCTATGCCGACCCCGAGAAGAAGATCGTCTCGTTCTGGACGATGGGCTTCAATCAACACACGCGCGGCACGTGGGTCAACAACATGATCTACAACGTCCACCTGCTGACCGGCAAGATCTCGAAGCCCGGCTGTGGCCCCTTCTCGCTCACGGGGCAACCTTCGGCCTGTGGTACGGCACGCGAAGTGGGCACCTTCGCCCACCGTTTGCCTGCCGACATGGTGGTGACTAACCCGAAACACCGCGAAATCGCCGAACAGATCTGGAAGCTGCCACCGGGCACGATTCCCGACTGGATCGGTCTCCACGCGGTTGCCCAAAGTCGCGCCCTCAAAGACGGCAAACTCAAATGCTACTGGACCTCGACCACCAACAACATGCAGGCCGGACCCAACGTCAACGAGGAGGTCTACCCCGGCTGGCGCAACCCGGAAGCCTTTGTCGTCGTCTCCGACGCCTACCCCACCGTTTCGGCTCTTTCGGCCGACCTGATCCTTCCCAGCGCGATGTGGATGGAGAAAGAGGGGGCCTACGGCAATGCCGAACGGCGCACCCAATTCTGGCGTCAGCAAGTGAAAGCCCCCGGTGAAGCGAAGAGCGACCTGTGGCAATACCTCAAGTTTTCCCAGTACTTCAAAGTCGAAGAGGTCTGGCCCGAAGAGCTGCTCAACAAAATGCCGCAATATCGGGGCAAAACCCTGTTCGAAATCCTCTTCCGCAACGGCCAGGTGGACCGCTTCGGGCTCGACGAAGTCAAACGGGTGAACGAACACGCGATTGCCGATTACATGAACGACGAATCGCAGGAGTTCGGTTTTTACGTCCAGAAGGGGCTCTTTGAAGAGTACGCCTCGTTTGGCCGCGGCCATGCCCACGACCTTGCACCGTTTGACATGTACCACCGCGCCCGTGGTCTGCGTTGGCCGGTGGTCGACGGCAAAGAGACCCTCTGGCGCTACCGCGAGGGGTACGACCCGTACATCAAACCGGGTGAAGAGCTCCGGTTCTACGGCAAACCGGATGGCAAGGCGATTGTCTTTGCGCTCCCCTACGAACCCCCGGCCGAATCGCCCGACAAAACCTACGACCTGTGGCTCTGCACCGGGCGCGTGCTTGAGCATTGGCATACGGGGTCGATGACCCGCCGTGTGCCCGAACTCCACAAAGCGGTACCCGAAGCGGTGGTCTACATGCACCCCGACGACGCCCGCGAACGGGGACTGCAGGAGGGAATGCCGGTGAAGGTGGAATCGCGGCGGGGGTCGATCATCGCCCGCGTCGAAACGCGCGGCCGCAACAAACCCCCGAGGGGGCTCGTCTTCATCCCCTTCTTCGACGAAGGGCGGCTCGTGAACAAACTGACCCTCGACGCCACCTGCCCGATCTCGAAAGAGACCGATTTCAAGAAGTGCGCCGTCCGGGTGATGAAAGCGTAACAGGAGTTCGCGGCAATGGCCAAACCCTCCACCAACCCGCCGCCCAACCCGGCACGCCGCCGCTTTCTCAAAGAGAGCGCCGGCGTGGTGGGGGCTGCGGCGCTCGTAGCGAGCGGGGTGACGCTCCATGCCACGCAGAGCGCCCATGCCCGTGCGGTCGCCCTTCGCCCCCCCGGCGCGTTGACGGAGGAGCACTTTTTGGCCGCCTGCGTCCGGTGCGGGCTCTGCGTGCGCGACTGCCCCTACGACACCCTTCGTCTCGCCAAACCGGGCGAAGGGGCACCCGTGGGCACTCCCTACTACATTGCACGGCAGGTGCCGTGCGAAATGTGTGAGGATATCCCGTGCGTCAAAGCGTGCCCAACGGGGGCGCTCGATCACGCCCTGACCGACATTCGCAACGCGCGAATGGGGCTTGCGGTGCTGATCGACCAGGAGAATTGCCTCAACTATCTCGGGCTGCGGTGCGACATCTGCTATCGCGTCTGCCCCGTGATCGACAAAGCGATCACCCTCGAACTGCAGCACAACCCGCGTTCCGACCGTCACGCGCTCTTTCTGCCCACCGTCCATTCCGATGCGTGCACCGGTTGCGGCAAGTGCGAAAAAGCGTGCCCGCTCCCTGGTGAAGCCGCGATCAAAGTGTTGCCGGTCGCGCTCGCCAAGGGTTCAAAACCGGAGCACTACCGCTTGGGGTGGGAAGAGAAGGCCAAAGCGGGAAGATCGTTGATCGGTGAGCAGATTGAGCTCCCGGTGCGCGGGCTCGATTCGGAGTGGAAGCCATGAGCGTGATCGCCTCCTCGCCCGGATGTAACACGGTTGCCCCTGAAAACACCGTGCGCAAGGGGTGGTGGGCGCGCCATCGCTGGTTGGTGGCGCGGCGCCTCGTCCAGATCGCGATTCTCGCCGCATTCGCCATCGGGCCGGTTGGCGGCGTCTGGCTGCTGAAGGGCAACCTCAGTGCCAGCCAGGTGGTTGAAACCGTTCCGATGACCGACTGGTTCGTCTTCCTTCAGACGCTCGCAGCCGGGCACTGGCCCGAAACGACGGCGCTCATTGGGGCCGCAGTCGTAACGCTCCTCTACCTGGTGGTGGGGGGGCGCGCCTACTGTGCGTGGGTCTGTCCGATCAACCCCGTCACCGACGCCGCAGCCTGGCTGCGTCGCCGCTTAGGCCTCAAAGGGGGACACGCCCCCAAAGCATCGCTGCGCTTCTGGTTGCTCGGCGCGGTACTCCTTGCTTCGCTGGTGAGCGGCATGCTGGTGTGGGAGTGGGTAAACCCCGTCTCATGGACCCACCGCGCGATCATTTTCGGCGTCGGGCTCGCGTGGCTGGTCCCCGTGGCGATCTTTCTCTACGACCTCCTAATCGCGCCTCGCGGCTGGTGCGGCCACATCTGTCCGCAAGGGGCAGCCTATGCGCTGCTTGGCAAAACGGCCTTGATGCGCGTGAGCGCCGCCAACCGGCGGGCGTGCGACGACTGCATGGACTGCTTCACCGTCTGCCCCGAACCCCAAGTGATCCGCCCCGCACTCAAAGCGGAAGGACAAAGCCACCCCGTGATCCTCAACGAACAGTGCACCACCTGTGGCCGGTGCATCGATGTTTGCGACAAATCTGTCTTTCGCATGACCCATCGTTTTGACTGGAGAGAACCATGAAAAAATCGCTTCTGACCTTGACTGCGCTCCTTCTCGCCTCTTCTGTCTTCGCCCAGCCGGTGCAGAGTCTGCGGGGCGGGAGCGTCGATGACCCCGATCTTCCCCCGGGAAACTTTCAGCCGTTGAAAGATGGTGAACCGCTCCCGCGCGACTTCGTCCAGCAACCGCCGCTGATCCCCCACAAGATCGACGGCTACGAGGTCTCGATCAATTTCAACAAATGTCTCGACTGCCACGGTTGGGACCGGGCGCAGCAGATGCGCGCCCCGCGGATCAGCATCACCCACTTCCGCGACCGGGAAGGAACAGAGCTTTCCAACATTGCCGCAACCCGCTACTTCTGCAATCAGTGCCACGTTCCCCAGACCAACGCGCGGCCCCTCGTGGAGAACACCTTCACTCCGGTGCAAGGGCGGCGGCAATAAGCAAGGGAGCAGACCATGGAAGAACAGAACAAGATCCTTCGCCGTTTCGGCCCCTTCGGCCTCGGCGCGCTCGCTGTCGCGTTTGTCGTCGGTATCCTCTTCTGGGGCGGCTTCAACTGGGCGCTCGAATTAACCAACAACGAGGCGTTCTGCATCTCGTGCCACGAGATGCGCGACAACGTCTACGAGGAGTATCGCCAGACGATCCACTTCCAGAACCGAACGGGCGTACGCGCCACCTGCCCCGACTGTCACGTTCCCAAGGAGTGGTTTCCGAAAATCAAACGGAAAATCCAGGCGTCGAACGAACTCTGGCACCACTTCCGGGGAACCATCGACACGCGCGAGAAGTTCCTCGCGAAGCGGCATGAGCTCGCCCAACACGAATGGGCGCGGATGAAAGCGAACGATTCGCAAGAGTGCCGCAACTGCCACAACTATGACTACTTCGACTACAGCGCCCAGGGGCGACGCGCGAACCTGATGCACATGCAGGCGCGCGACGAGGGGAAAACCTGCATCGATTGCCACAAAGGGATCGCCCATCGTCTCCCCAACATTGCGCAAGGCGTAGGGGTCAAAGAGGAGGCGCTCCCCGCAGACCTCCTCCACAAATAGACCAGAGATTTCGCTCAGAGCGCACTACCGGGGAGCTCCTCGGTAGTGCTTTTTGCTTGCAGCACCGCCATCATCGACACGGCGGAACGAACCCCTCCTCCGGCGCGAAATGGCGCAGCCGCTCGAGGTCGAGAATCCACACTTTGCGCCCGCTGGTGCGCACCAACCCTTCGGCAGCGAGATCGGAGAAGACGCGCGACAGCGTCTCCGGTTTGAGGTTGAGGCGCGAGGCGAGTACATACTTTTGGACGGGAAGTTCGATGAGGAGCTCTTTTCCTGGAGACGCACTTTCCGTCTCGGGGACCCACTGCAGCAGGTAGCCGATCACCCGCTGGGTTGCGGAACAGAGCGAATAGGTCTCGATGTCGTGGATCAGCGAGCGGAGGCGCATCGCCATCCCCGCGAGCATCCGCTGACAAAAATCGCGGTTCGTCGCGAGGAGCTGCTCGATCGCCTGCTTCGGAATCCACAAGAGTCTGGCAGGCGTGAGCGCCGCGGTGTTTACCGGATAGGGTTGCCCGAGGAACATCACTGCCTCACCAAAGGTGCCCGTCGGCCCGACGGTTTCGATCACCTTCTCGGCGCCATGGGGACCGTCGATGAAGAGTTTCACCCGCCCCTCAACGACCACATAGAAGCCGTTTGCCGGATCGCCGCGGAAAAAGAGTGTTTCATCGCGCTCAAGCGCCACCTCGTGGGCCGTTTCGGCCAAATGGTGGAGCGTCTCGGTGTCCAACAACGAGAAGAGGGGCACTTTCCGAAGGAGCGCAACAGTGGGGGTCATCTCGCGCATCCGTGGGCTTCGTCAGAATCGATCCCATTATAGCGCAACCGCACGACCACTCCCCGCCACTTGCCGCCGTTTCGGGTATCATCGCGGGCGTCTGACACTGAGCAACGACCCACCATGGCCCGGATCAAAATCGTCCTTCCCGAGCGGCTCCCCTTTGTTACGGAGCTCGCGGTCTACATCGACCTCATCAACGAAGGGGCGCATCTCGACAACGCCCGCCTCTTGGGGTTGGTTGCGGAAGCGCGCTGCCGACTTCTTGCAGAGTTAGGCTTTTCCCAGCGCGATGTCGGGGGCGCTGGAATCATCTTGGCCGATGTCGCCGCCCAGTACCGCAGCGAGGCGTTCTGGGGCGAGCGGCTCCACTGCGCGATGGGGGTGAGCGACCCCCACCCGTTCGGTTTTGACCTCGTCTGGCAACTCACGGAAGCAACCACAGGGCGGGAGGTGGCGCGCGGCAAGCACGGTGTGGTGACCTTCGACTACACCACCCGCAGCAAAACTCCGGTACCCGCCGCGTTCTGGTCCCGCTGGGCGGAGCGGTTCGGCGAAACGCTCGCGCCTTGAGGGGGACGGCTCACACCTCTGCGCCGCGCCCAGCGAGCGTTGCTGAGGCTTCCTCTGCGAGCGCTCTTCAAGTCTTGAAGAGCGCTGCGGTCGCGATCACCCGCGCCGTAGCCCCTCCAACGTGCTTTGCGGCTTCCACCACCTGCTCCGCGCGGCTTTCGACCGTGGCGCTCCCGTCGGCGATTTCGTGGGCATTCTTTTCGATGAGGCGCATCGCTTCGAGTTGCTCCTTCATCGCGTTTTGGATCGCCTGCGCCGCTTCGATCACCTTGGCCGCTTCCCGTTTAATCGCCTCGACCGAACTGCCTGCTTCGTGCGCGCTCTCGGCCCCCTTCTCGACGAGCGCCACCCCCTGGTGCATGCTCGCGACCGACACCCGCGTCTCGTCCTGGATCCGCTCGATCATCGAGCCGATCTCGACGGTCGCTTTCGCGGTCCGCTCGGCGAGTTTGCGCACCTCATCGGCGACGACGGCAAAGCCGCGCCCCTGCTCACCCGCGCGCGCCGCCTCAATCGCGGCGTTCAACGCGAGAAGGTTCGTTTGATCGGCAATGTCGCGAATTGTCATGATAATCTGGCCAATCTCGCCGGCGATCGCCTCCAGTTTGGTGAGGTTCGTCGACGAGGCGCGCACGGCGTCGGCAATGCGGGCGATCTCGTCGGCCGCGCGGTGGACGACCGCCGCCCCCTGATCGACGGCGCTCGACGCCGCGGTCGCCGCTTGCGCCGTGACCGTAGCGTTGTGCGCGATTTGCTCGGCGGCGGCGACATTCTCCGTCACCGCCGCGGCGATCGCCTGACTGTTCGCCGCCTGTTGGTGGGCGCTCGCGGCGATCTCGTGCGCACTCTTCTCGGCCGTGCTCTGCGCCGTCTGCACCTCTCGCAACTGCTGCTGCAGGGTGAAGATCAGCTCGAAGAGGCGGTTGCGCATGATCTGCATCTGGTCGAAGAGGAGCCCAATTTCGTCGCGCCCCATGTCGTCGAACTCGACCTTGAGCTCGCCGTTCGCGATCTGCGCGAGGATCCGCTGCGCCTCACCCAAACCGCTCCTGATCCGCCCAATCGTCCAGAGCCCGACCACGAGGGTCAACAGCAACCCCAAAACGGTTGCCACGATGATCGAAAGAGAGACTGAGCCGCTCTCTGCCCACTTCAAACCGAGGAGAATGAGGTAGCCGATGATCGGCAGCACCATCAGCAGCCCCACCCGCTGGGTGAGCGAGATGCGCTGCAGCAGCCGGGTGAGCGCCCCCGCCCGCACCTTGCCCCCCTCCAGGGCGATGCTTTCGCCGGCGCGCATCCGGGCGTAGAGGGCATCCGCTTCAGCGACCTCCTGGCGGGAGGGTTTCAACCGCACGCTCATGTACCCCCCCCCGGTTTCGGGGTCGCGGTTGCCTTCACCCAGTAGTGGTCACCATCTTTGCGCCGGTTCTTCACCAACCCCTGCCACGGGCGCCCCGCTTTGAGCGTCGCCCAGAGGTCGCGGAACGCCTCAGGCGGCATGTCGGGGTGGCGGACGATGTTGTGCGGCTGCCCCATCAGCTCTTCGGGAGTAAAGCCCGAGTATTCGACGAAGTCGTTGTTGAAATAGGTGATCCGCCCCTTTTCGTCGGTGTGGCTGATGATCGCGCAGTCGTCGCGCACGGGGTATTCGCGTTGGGTCACCGGTTGGTTGATGCGCATCGTCTGACTCCTCTCTCACTTCCAGAACAATTTTATTGGAGTTATCGGCAAAAAACGGAAAAAGTTGAGCCCTTTTTTGCCGCCAATTGTGCGGGCGTCCCCCCGCCAGGAATCGAACCTGGATTTAGCGCTTAGGAGGCGCTCGTTCTATCCATTGAACTACGGGGAGGAGAAGAGTCAGTCAGCGCGCCCCGATTCTACCACCGGCAACCGCGGCAGCGGCAGGCCCAGGTGGTACCCCTGCGCGTGAGTGATCCCCATCGCCCGCACTTTGGTCAAAACCTCCCCGTTCTCGATGAATTCGGCGACCGTCTCCATCCCCAAATCTTGGCAGAGTCGCGCGAGGTTGCGCACCAGCGCCTCGTCGATCCGTGACGTGAGAATTCCGCGGACGAACGCCCCGTCGATCTTGACGAAGTCGACCTCGATCTCCCGCAGATAGTGGAGGCTGTTGTAGCCGCTACCGAAGTCGTCGAGCGCGAAGCGAAACCCCTTCTTGCGCAGCTGACGGATGAAGCCGCGCATCTTCTCGAGGTCGTCGACGGCGTGCCGCTCCAGGAGTTCGAAGACGATCCGGTGGGGGTCGAGGCCCCACTGGTGGCAGAGCCGCGCGGCGAAACCCAAGACGTTGCGGTTCTCGATCTCCTGGAGCGAGAGGTTGAAAAAGAGGGTCGGCTGTTCGCCCGGATGGTGACGCACCGCCTGCAACGCCGCGGCGATGATCGCGCGATCGAGCGCACGCCCCAACCCGTACCGTTCGATCGTCGTGATGAAGCGCCCCGCAGAGATCACGGCGCCGTCGGGTTCGATCAGGCGGGCGAGCACCTCAAAGGCGACGACCTGGCCGGTACGGGTATCGACGATCGGCTGGTAGTAGGGGACAATGCGGTGCTCTTGGAGCGCCGCGCGCAGCAGTTCGGCGTCGCTGCGCATCTGCGCGACCGCTTCGCGCAGCTCCGCTTTTCCGTGGGGATGCTCCCGCAGGTCGCGGTAGAAACAGACTTCGTCCTTCCCGCGCCGTTTCGCCTCGTAGGCTGCAAGATCGGCATGGGCGAGGAGCTCCTCGCCGCTTTTGCCATCCTCGGGGAAGGTCACGACGCCGAGCGAACAGGTGAGGTGAAACGACGCGCCCTGGATCTGGTAGCGGTGGCGGCTCAACCGCTCCCGCAGCTTGGCGGCGAAAGCCCGCGCCCCAGCCAAAGGCGTTTCGGGTAAGAGCAAGATGAATTCGTCCCCGCCAATCCGGCAGGCGAGATCGCCGACCCGAATCGAATCCTGCAGCAGGTTCGCGAGCTCCTTCAGCGCCGCATCGCCAACGGGATGACCATGGGTGTCGTTGATCTCCTTGAAGTCGTCGAGGTCGATCATCACCAGGCTGAAGGGATGGTCGTGGCGCTGGCTCCGCCCGATCTCATACTCGAGCATGTGAAGGAAGTGGCGGCGGTTGTAGAGGTTGGTCAGGGGGTCGTGCAGCGAGTAGTATTCGAGCTCTTGCAGCGTCTGCGCAAGCGCCCTGCTCGACCCCACGACGATCACCAGGATCGCAAGGAGCGACTGAATCACCGCCTCCTCTTGAGGGGAGAGCTGTTCGTCAGTAGCGAAAGCGACACCGAGAATACCGGCTAGCCCCGTACGATGGTCCGGGACCCGTGCGCTCAGGACCTCGAACCGTTCAGGATCCCCCGCTCCGGCCCAGGGATGCCACCCTAAGTAGCGGACGTCGAGGTCGATCGCCGCGTCGAGAGGTTGCTCGAGCTGAAGAAGGAGTTTGCGGATCAGCGCCGGCTCCAACGCCGCCCGGACACTTTCGCTCGGCCGCCCCGGGTAGAAGAGGTGGGCGGTAATGCCGTGCTTTTCGGCAAAGGCGACGAAAAAGAGGTCGAATGGAAAGATGGTGTGAAACTCCTGCAGCACCTCTTCGACGAAAGGGAGCCAGTTGATCACCCGTTCATAAGAGAGGAGCACCCGCTCGAGCACCTGGCGATGGCGGTCGAGGAGCGATTTTTCGACGAGCGTCTCGGCAAGGAGTCGGCTGCTTCCCTCAAACGCGACCAAGAGCGCTTGCAGCGCCTCCCGGTGGCGGTGGACCTCACGGCGGTATTGCGCCTCGACAAGCCCCAACGTCTGCGACAGGGTGGCACACCGGTTCGCGACAGTGCGCCACTCCGGGTCGGCCCCTTCGTCGACCGCGCGCGCCGTCACCACCGCGGCGATCTCGCGATGGACCCGGTGGAGCGTCTTGGCGATCGCCTCGAACGCCTGCTCAGCGCGGACTTGTCGCTCAAGGAGGCTACTGGCGGAGCGCAGGACGTCACGGCGCAACGTCAACAGCTCTGGGGGGGTAAAACGGCTCACGACAGGAACCTCCCTCCCGGCTGCAGGAGATCGACCCCACAGCGCAGATGGCTGAGCCAGGCCAAGAGGTCGGCAACCGCCTGACCGCGGTAGATCGGCCCGTGTTGCGGGGCGACAAAGTCGATCGTCCGCCCGGCGATCGTCTCTAACCACGCTGCGATCGCTTGGTGCCCGCCCATGTAGCGGCGATGGAACCCCTCGATGTGGCGAAGGTGGTCGGATAGATCGTCGACGAATGGGGTGAGCGCATCACTGCGCACTTCGGCCGCGCCCAGGTCGCCCGAGAAGAGGCCACGGGCAACCGGATCGTAGAGGTGGAAGTTCCCCTCGGAGTGGAGGAAGTGGGCGGGCAGCAGCTCCATCGCCACCCCATCGGAGAGGGTGAGCGTCGCCCCTTCGTCGGGAATCGGCACGAGCCTTTCGGCATAGGCAGCGGGAAGTCCGTAGTGGGGAATGAACCGGACCCAGAGGCGCGAGATCCAGATCTTGGCCGGGGTGATCTCGAGCCACGACGCCAACCCGCCGACGATATCGGGGTCCTGGTGGGAGAGGAAGATCGTCTTGATCTGCTCCGGCTGGCAGTAGTCGAGCATCGCCTCCAGGACATCGGGCATCACCCCAAATCCGCCCGGATCGAGCAGAATCCCTTCACCGCGATGGAGAATCAGGTACTGGTTGGAGTGGATGCCCCCCTCCTCCTCGCTTTCACTTTCGTTGAGCAGCACACACAAGTGGTCCGAATTGCGGTAGAGTTCGATATTGCGCATGAAGGGCTCTCCTTTTTTCCCTTCGGTTTATAGCACAAACCCCCTGACCTCACTTTGATCCAGATCAACAAAGCGTCACGATGCGAAGCTACCTCGACCTCCTCGACCACGTGCTCACCCACGGCGTCGCCAAAGACGACCGCACCGGGGTGGGGACCCTCTCGATCTTCGGCTACCAGATCCGTTTTCCGCTAAACGGCGGCGAAACGTTTCCGCTTCTCACCACCAAGAAGTTGCACCTCCGCTCGATCATCCACGAGCTCCTCTGGTTCCTGCGCGGCGACACCAACATCCGCTATCTCCACGACCACGGGGTGACGATCTGGGACGAGTGGGCCGACGAGAACGGGGAGCTGGGACCGATCTACGGCAAGCAGTGGCGGCGGTGGCAAGCCCCCGACGGGCGCGAGATCGACCAGATCGCGAAACTCATCGAGGGGCTCAAGAAGAACCCCGATTCGCGCCGCCACGTGGTGGTGGCGTGGAACCCCGCCGACGTCGACCGGATGGCCCTCCCCCCTTGCCATGCGCTCTTTCAGTTTTACGTCGCGAACGGCAAACTCTCCTGCCAACTTTACCAGCGGAGCGCCGACATTTTCCTGGGGGTGCCGTTCAATATCGCCTCCTACGCGCTCCTCACGATGATGGTCGCGCAGGTCTGCGGCTACACCGCTCACGAATTCATCTGGACCGGCGGCGACTGCCACCTCTACCGCAACCATATCGAACAGGCGAAGCTGCAACTTGCGCGCGAACCGCGGAGGCTGCCGCGGATGCGGCTCGACCCGACGGTCACGCGGCTTGAGGATTTCCGCTATGAGCACTTTACGCTTGAGGGGTACGACCCCCACCCCCACATCCCCGCACCGGTGGCGGTATGAGTGAGGTGGTGCTGATCGCCGCCGTCGGCGAACGGGGGGAGCTCGGCTACCGCGGCGCGCTGCCGTGGCACCTCCCGGACGACCTCCAACGGTTCAAAGCGCTCACGCTCGGCGCGCCGGTCGTGATGGGACGAAAGACGTGGCAGTCGCTCGGTCGCCCCCTTCCCGGGCGGCGCAACGTCGTTGTCAGCCGCACGCTCACCGCCTCGGACCTTCCGGAGGGAGTGGTCGCTGCGCCGACGCTCGAAGAGGCCCTCAAGGCCTTCGCGCACGAACCGGTCCTCTTTGTGATCGGCGGCGCGACCCTCTACGCGGCCGCGTTGCCTTTCGCCGACCGGATCGAGCTCACCGAAGTCGCCGCAACGGTTCCTGCCGACACCTTCTTCCCGGCGTGGCCGCGCGACGCGTTCGTCGAGACGGCACGCCACCACCACCCGCGCGACGCGCGCCACCCCTACCCCTTCGACTTCGTCACCTACCGCCGCATCTACCCGCGCACGCAGTCGACGAAGTAGTCGCCATTCTCCCCTTTGACGAGGCCGTGGACGTCGGTCTCGAACCCCGGAAAGGCGCGGTTGAACGCCCGGGCGAACTGCAGGTAGCGGACGATGGTGGCGTTGAACCGCTCGCCGGGAATCAAGAGGGGAATCCCCGGCGGATAGGGGGTGACGAGCATCCCGGTGATCCGCCCTTCGAGCGCGTCGATCGGGACGCGGTCGATCTCGCGGTGGGCCATCTTGGCAAAGGCGTCCGCCGGGCGCATCGCCGGGACCATTTCGGAGATGTACATCTGGGTGGTGAGTCGCGCCACGTCGTGCTCTTTGTAGAAAGCGTGGATCCGCTGGCAGAGCGACTTCAGCCCCCACTTCTCGTAGCGGGGGTGTTTGGCGACGAACTCGGGCATCACCCGCCACAGCGGCTGGTCGCGGTCGAAATCGTCTTTGAACTGCTGCAGTTCGGTCACCATCGTGTTCCACCGCCCTTTGGTGATGCCGATGGTGAACATGATGAAGAACGAGTAGAGCCCGGTCTTTTCGACGACGATGCCGTGCTCGGCGAGGTAGCGCGTCACGACCCCCGCAGGGATCCCCCACTCGTCGAAGTCGCCGTCGACGTCGAGCCCCGGGGTGATGATCGTCGCCTTGATCGGGTCGAGCATGTTGAACCCTTCGGCGACGTCGCCAAAGCCGTGCCACCGCTCGTTGGGGCGGAGCATCCAGTCGTCGGGGGAGCCGATCCCCTCCTCGGCGAGCCGCTCCGGCCCCCAGACGCGGAACCACCAGTCGGGGTAGTCGCGCGCCACCTCCCGCATCGCGCGGCGAAATTCCGCCGCCTCCATGAGCGACTCCTCAACGAGCGCCGTCCCTCCGGGCGGCTCCATCATCGCCGCGGCGACGTCGCAGCTCGCAATGATCGCGTACTGCGGCGAGGTCGAGGTGTGCATCAGGTAGGCTTCGTTGAAGAGGTCGCGGTCGAAACCGCCGCTTTCGGCCTCCTGGACGAGAATTTGCGACGCCTGCGACAGCCCCGCGAGGAGCTTGTGGGTCGACTGGGTCGAGACGACAAGCGACTCGCGGCAGCGGGGGCGGTTCTCGCCGATCGCGTGGTAGTCGCCGTAGAAGTCGTGAAATGCGGCGTGGGGGAGCCACGCCTCGTCGAAGTGGAGCGTCGGAATAAAGCCGTCGAGCCGCGCCTTGATCGTCTCGACGTTGTAGAGGATCCCGTCGTAGGTCGATTGGGTGAGGGTGAGGATCCGCGGTCGGCGGTCGTTCGCCAGCTGGGCAAAGGGGTGGGCGGCGATTTTCGCCTCGATCGCGTCGCGGGAGAACTCCCGTTCGGGGATCGGGCCGATGATGCCGTAGTGGTTGCGCGTCGGGGTGAGAAAGACCGGGATCGCGCCGGTCATGATGATCGCGTGGAGCACCGACTTGTGGCAGTTGCGGTCGACGACGACGATGTCGTTCGGCGCCACCGTGTAGTGCCACACCATCTTGTTCGAGGTGCTGGTGCCGTTGGTGACGAAGAAGAGGTGGTCGCAGTGGAAGATCCGCGCGGCGTTCCGTTCGCTCGCAGCGACCGGCCCAGTGTGGTCGAGGAGCTGCCCCAACTCTTCGACGGCGTTGCAGACGTCGGCGCGCAGGAGATTTTCGCCGAAGAACTGGTGGAACATCTGCCCCACCGGGCTCTTGAGAAAGGCCACCCCGCCCGAGTGGCCGGGGCAGTGCCACGAGTACGAGCCGTCCGCCGCGTAGTGGGTGAGCGCACGGAAGAAGGGGGGGGCGAGGCTATCGAGGTAGTTGCGCGCCTCACGCACGACGTAACGGGCGATGAATTCGGGCGTATCCTCGAACATGTGGATGAAGCCGTGGAGCTCGCGCAACACGTCGTTCGGGATGTGGCGGCTCGTGCGCGTCTCGCCGTAGAGGAAGATCGGGATGTCGGCGTTGCGAAAGCGGATTTCGGCGACGAAGTTGCGGATCTGTTCGATCACCTCGGCCGCTTGGAGCGGATCTTGCAGCTGCTCGTCGTCGATCGAGACGATGAAGGCCGACGCGCGGCTCTGCTGCTGGGCAAACGAGGTGAGGTCGCCGTAGCTGGTCACCCCCAGCACCTCCATTCCTTCCGCCTCGATCGCCTGCGCGAGCGCCCGGATCCCCAGGCCTGAGGCGTTCTCGGAGCGGAAATCTTCGTCGATGATGACGATCGGAAAGTGAAAACGCATAACCCCCCTCTCGGCGCGTCAGATTCGCGGCAAGGTCACGCCCCGCTGCCCGAGGTACTTCCCACCCCGGTCGCGGTAGCTCGTTGCGCACACCTCGTCAGACTCGAAGAAGAGCATCTGGGCGACCCCCTCGTTCGCGTAGATCTTTGCCGGAAGGGGGGTGGTGTTGGAGAACTCCAGCGTCACGTGCCCCTCCCATTCGGGCTCGAGCGGCGTGACATTGACGATAATACCACACCGCGCGTAGGTGCTTTTCCCAAGACAAACGGTCAAAATGTTGCGCGGGATGCGGAAATATTCGACCGTTCGCGCCAAGGCAAAGGAGTTCGGCGGGATGATGCAGACGTCGCCGACGAAATCGACGAAACTGCGCTCGTCGAAATTTTTGGGGTCGACGATCGTCGAGTTGATGTTGGTGAAGATCTTGAACTCGTTCGCGCAGCGCACGTCGTAGCCATAGCTCGAGGTGCCAAACGAGACGACCCGCTTGCCGTCGACCTCGCGCACCAGGTCCGGCTCAAACGGTTCGATCATCCCATGCTCTTCCGCCATGCGGCGAATCCAGCGGTCCGATTTGATGCTCATCGATGACCTTCAGTCGTTCTTGACGACGATCGTCGGCATTTTGTGGGTGTAATCTTTGCCGCGCTCCGCGACGCGAATCGCCACCTGGCGGGCAATCTCGCGATACTTCGCCGCAATCGGGCCGTCGGGCTCGGCGATCACGGTCGGTTTGCCGCTGTCGGTCTCTTCGCGGATCCGCCGATCGAGCGGCAGCGCGCCAAGGAACGGCACGCCGTAGTCCTCGCAGAGTTTCTTCCCGCCCCCTTCGCCGAAGATCGGCTCGATGTGGCCGCAGTGCGAGCAGATATGGAGGCTCATGTTTTCGACCACCCCCAGCACCGGCACCTGCACCTTCTCGAACATCTTGATCCCTTTGCGGGCATCGAGCAACGCGATCTCCTGTGGGGTCGTGACGATCACCGAGCCGGTGAGCGGCGCCTTCTGCGCGAGCGACAGGTGAATGTCCCCCGTTCCCGGCGGCATATCGACGATCAGGTAGTCGAGGTCGTGCCACGCCGTTTCGGTGAGGAGCTGCACCAACGCTTGCGACGCCATAGGGCCGCGCCAGATCATCGGCGTCTCGACGTCGACCATGAAGCCGATCGACATCGCCTGCAAGCCGTAAGCCAAGAGCGGCTGCATCTTCTGGCCGTCTTCGGAGACGGGATTCTGGTGGCCGAGCCCCAACATCTGCGGCAGCGACGGGCCGTAGATGTCGGCGTCAAGCATCCCGACGTTCGCCCCTTCCGCCGCAAGCGCGAGCGCAAGATTGACTGCGGTGGTACTCTTCCCCACGCCCCCCTTACCCGACGCAACCGCGACGATGTTGGCCACCCCCGGAATCGGCCGCAACCCTGGCGGGACCTTGTGGGTGGCGATGCGGCTCGTCACCTCGACAAAGAGCGCCGAGGGGTTGAGCGCCGAGCGGATCGCCGCTTCGATCTCCTTTTTGATCGCCTCCCACTGGCTCTTCGCCGGATAGTCGAGGACGATTTTCACCGAGACGGCGTCGCCATCGACCGAGACGCCGGCCACCGCACCAGTAGAGAGATAATCTTTGCCTCGGTTGGGGTCAATGACGCGGCTCAGGACCGTTTTGACGGCCTCTGGGGTGATCGCCATAGGTGGGCTCCTTGTCGAATGGGTGATACGCGTGCGATCATACCACTCTCAAGGAGAACGGGCACCCT
>NZ_BAAHXE010000018.1:0-41696 GCF_054657095.1 Hydrogenophilus islandicus
CGCAGCCAGTGCCCCGGCGGCCGACGTTGTGGGTGGCGATCACGAGATCGAGCAGCGCCGACTGGATGAGGTAGTTGTCATTACCCCAGATGATGCCCTTTTCGTAGGTGTGGCAAGTCCGCTTCAACATGCCCGGTGCCTTGGGCTTGTAGGCCCATTCAGCATACTGCTTGATCTTTTCCACCGGCACGCCGGTGATCCGGCTCGCTTCTTCAAGGCTCATGCGGTTGGCTTTCACCACTTCCTCAAAACCGGTGGTATGTTGGGCGATGAAGTCGCGGTCGATCCAACCTTGCTCCACCACATAGGTGAACACGCCATTGAAGAGCGCGATGTCGGTACCCGGCTCGATCTCCAAGTGCAGGATGCGGTCTTTGCCGACCGCCGTTTCCAGAATGGTGAGGGTCGGTGTGCGACGCGGATCGATGAAGACGATGCGGGTATCGAGCATCGGCTCATCCTTGTCGAAAAAGGACTTTTTCTTGTCGCGCGTCGCCCCTTGCATGTTGGGCAGCAGGTGAGCGAGGAAATAGTTGGTTTGGGTTTCGTACTGGTTCGCACCAATCGAGACGATGCAGTCGGCGATTTCTGTGTCTTCATAGGAGTTATTGAGCTCGCCGATACCCATATCCCGCGTGGCATGGCACTCCGAGTTATAGGCAGGCCGGTTGTGGATGCGCACGAAGGGGGTCTGGAACGCCGAGAACAGCAGCTTGCCGGTACCCCAGGTGTTCTCGAAGCCGCCTCCAGCGCCCCCATGGTCGAAAATGTTGAATCCGATCCACTCCGGCCCTTCCCGGTCAAGAACTGCCTTGTGCACTCCGGCATAGATGGCAAGCGCCTTTTCCCATGTGGTATCCAACCACTGGTCACCCGTATGCAACTTGGGATAAGCCAACCGTTCTTTGGTGAGCCCCTCCGGCTGGTACATGTAGGAGGCCATCTTGCCACCACGCGTGGAGGAAAGCCCCTGGTTCACTACACACTCGCGGTCCGGCACGATCATGATGTTGTAACGCTTCCCGTCACGATCGGTGATGACGTTGGTCATTGCCGGCGTGAGGGTTGCTGCAAGGGGGGGCAACTGTTTGCGAAAATCGAGCCCAAGGGCGTTTTGATGCGGCGCGCGCCCGCCCTCCTCGTTCTCTGGCCATTTGTACACGTGGTAGCCGCAACCCACGATGCAGAAATGACAGGTCATGTTGGTTTTCTGGGCAGTCACCGGTGGCAAAACGATTCGATCAGCGTGAAGACTCATGTTCCTCTCCTTACAGGACGTTAGCTTGACGGCCGTAGATGAGACCTTCGACCGCTACAGCAGTGACCGTGTCCGACTTGGCGTCATAGTGGAGCACAACGCGCGGCAAATTTTCCGTTGCCTGACCGCACACCATCTGTCCGCCCATTTCGGCGTCGAACACACTGTAGTGGCACCCACAACGGAAGGTGCGGGTAGCCGTGTCATACGCAAGGGGGCAGCCCATGTGGGTGCACAGCGTGCTGTATGCGACGATGTCTTTATCCGGCCCGACCCCGCCCGGCACAGGATGTCCCACTTTAACCAGCGTGCAAGGGGAATCGCCATCGGGATAGTTGAAGGTGACGGGTTGATTCTCACGCAGCTCCTTCCCCTTGGCGACCACTTTTTGGGGATAAGGGAGGGTGACACGGCCCACTTCGGCACGTTCCGCTGCTCCAGCCGTGGGCGCCACGACGGTAGCGACACTGCCCGCTGCCGCGGCACCTCCGAGCTTGAGAAAAGTCCTCCGGGTAATTTGAGTCATGGGTCATTTCCTTTCACGTCAAAAGCTCATCAAAGAGCTATCCCGTTTCAGAGCCTCACAGCCCCCCACTCGAAGGGGGGTGGTGTAGAGGTGCGGACGACTGCACCACTCTTTTCTAAGCAAGGTTTGTGCCAAGTTCCGACGGAGTGACCGAAGAGGGCTGCGGGAAAGGAGATGGGCCTTCTCCTTGATCGTCCCAAGGGGGCGTGTTGTTACCGGGAGGTAACACCTAGCCGATTTGCTGCGCTGCACGATGTTACCTTTTGGTAACAGAGGCGAAAGAGGGCTCTTGACAAAAAGGGGGGAAACCCATTACAAACGAACCCCGCAATATCCTTTTCGCTGAGCCGGAGGTCTGTGACACCCCCCTCCCCCCTTCGCTCTCGCCGCCTCTTCCTGCGCACGGCCGTCGCCCTTGCAGCGGCGCCCGCGTTTGCGGTTCGTGCCGATCTCGAACCACTGCGCATCGGCATCACCCCCGTTTTTCTCGACGACCAGGTGAGCTTTCTCACCCGGTGGCGGAGGTGGTTCGAAGAACGGCTCGAGCGCCCTGTTCACTTTGTCCAACGGGGAAGCTACCGCGAAGTGGTCGATCTTCTTTTAGGGGGGAAACTCGATTTTGCCTGGATTTGCGGTTACCCCTATGTCCGCTATCGCCACGTGTTGCGTCTGGTGGCGGTTCCGTTGTGGCGCGGGCAGCCCCTTTACCAGTCCTACCTCATTGTCCCTGCCGACGATCGGAAAACCACCTCCATCATCGAGTTGCGGGGCAAGGTCTTTGCCTATTCCGATCCCGACTCCAATTCCGGCTACCTCTACCCGCAATACCTCCTCACCCTCCACGGCGAAAACCCCGTCACCTTCTTTTCTCGGACCTTCTACACCTGGGCTCACCGCAAGGTGATCGAAGCGGTGGGGGTGGGTCTTGCCGATGGCGGGGCGGTCGATGGGTACGTTTGGGAGACACTCGCCGAATTCCATCCCCAAATTACCGCAGCGACCCGCATCTTCGCCCGATCGCCCGACCTCGGGCACCCCCCCTTTGTCGCACGGCGGGATCTCGGTCAAGCGGAGCTGGAGCAGTTTCAGTCGCTACTCTTCACGATGGCCACTGACCCGGAAGGGGCGTCGCTCCTTCGCCTCATGCGGCTCGACGGCTTTGCCGCCGGCGAGCCGTCCCTCTACGACGCCATCGCGGAGATGGCCGAACAGACCGGACGGTTGTAGCGGTGTTCGCCGATCTCTCCTTGCGCTGGAAGATCCCCTTGCGGGTGATGGCGGCGGTGGTGGGCACCGCGCTCGCGGTGACCGCAGCGCTCGTGGCGCGCGAATATGACGAGATGCGGCGCAACCTCGACGCCCACGCCAAGAGCCTTGCGCGCGTCTTGGCCAACACGCTGGTCACGCCGGTGCTCCACGACGACATCTGGCGGGCATTTGAGATTCTACAGTCGGCGCGCGATTCGGCGTCGATCGCGCCAGAACTCCAGGCAGACGTTCTGCTGGTTACCGACAACGAGTTTCGCGTCTTTGTCTCGACCCGCCCGCGCGATTTTCCGATTGGCAGCAGCCCAGCGAGCCAAGGGGGGGCGTTGGCGCGTCTGCGCGCAGCTTTCGTTGAGGGCAAAGCCAATGAGCAGCAGGTGGTGGAACCGGCCGACTCGACCAACTACTTCATCATGTCTCCCCTTGTGGCCGACGGCATTCCCCTGGGTTACGTGATTCTGGGCTATTCGAAAGTCTCATTTCTGCCCCGCTTTCTCGGCCTCGTCGGGCGGGCGGTTCTGGTGACCTTTGTGGTGCTTGCGATCATCATGCCGATCTCCTGGGTCTGGGCGCGGCGCACGGGGGAACCCCTTTTGGCGTTGGCCGATGCGATGCGCTTGATCCCGGCGCAGCTCGAATCGGCGCAATTGGCGACACTCCCCAAGAGCCGCGACGAGATCGGCCAGCTTGCCGAAGCATTTCGCCGCATGGTCGAAGAGCTCAAAGTCAAAGAGGAACTCGAAAAGCAGATGATCGTCTCGGAGCGCCTGGCGGCCGTGGGGCGCCTCGCTGCGGCGATCGCGCACGAGATCAACAACCCGCTCGGTGGGATGCTCACCGCGGTCAAAACCTACCAGCGCCACGGGAGCGCCGATCCGGTTGCCCATCAGACCCTTTCGCTGCTTGAGCGGGGGTTGATGCAGATCCGCCAGACCGTCTCGGCGCTCTTGGTCGAAACAAAGACCGAGGACCGCCCCTTTGAACCCGCCGATATCGACGATCTTCTGATCCTTGTCGAATCAGAAGCGCATCTGCGCTCGGTAGCGGTGCTGCGGGAGGGCGCTCTGGCAACGCCCATCCCGCTTCCGGCCACCCTGATCCGGCAGATTCTGCTCAATCTCCTCCTCAACGCCGTGGCCGCCGCAGACGAGGGGGGCAAAGTCCAACTCACCGTCGCTGCGCGCGACGGGCGCCTTCACTTGGCGGTCTGTAACGACGGTGCCCACATCCCGGAGGAGCGAATGGCCTACCTCTTCGAACCCTTCGCAACCGGCCGCCCGCAGGGCCACGGCCTGGGTCTGTGGATTGTCTATCAGATCGTTCAGCAACTGAACGGCGGTCTGACCGTCGAGAGCGAACCGGGTTGCACCATCTTTACCGTCGAGATCCCCTATGTCGAACCGATCTGAAGCGCATTTCCGCATCTGTCTCATCGAAGACGACGCGATTATGGGCGAATCGCTCGTGCAGCTTTTTCTGTTCGAAGGTTTTGCCGTCGACTGGTGGCGCACCGCGGCGGAGGCGCGCGCTGCCCTGGAACGGCAACGCTACGCGGTAGTAGTGAGCGACATTCGTCTGCCTGACCAGAGCGGCGGAGATCTTTTCCGCGATCTGGTCGAAGAGGAGCATCACCTCCCCCCTTTTCTCTTCATGACCGCCTACGGGACGATCGATCAGGCGGTCGAGCTCCTCAAAGCAGGGGCCGCCGACTACATCACGAAACCCTTTGACGTCGACCTGTTGATCGCGAAAGTACGGGGTCTTGCCGAGCGGTACGGTTTCGGGTGCGAGGCAGAAGAGGATGCGCTCGGTGTCTCACCTGCGATGCGCCGCGTTGCTGAGCAGCTCCCGCGCCTTGCGCGCCACGTGCAGACGCTCCTCATTACCGGTGAGTCGGGTTCGGGCAAAGAGCATGTCGCCCGCCTCTTTCACCGCTTTGCCGTGGGCGAGAAAGGGGAATTTGTCGCGGTCAATTGTGCGTCGATTCCCGAGTCACTGATGGAAGCCGAGCTTTTCGGTTATGAGAAGGGGGCTTTTACCGGCGCAGTCAAGGCGAAGCGAGGATTGATCGAACTGGCCCATCAGGGTACGCTCTTTCTCGACGAGATCGGCGAGATGCCGCTCGCGATGCAGGCGAAGCTCCTTCGGGTGCTGCAAGATCGACAATTTACCCGGCTCGGGGGTGAGAAACCTCAGACGAGCGATTTTCGCCTCGTTTGCGCCACCCACCGCGATTTGAAGGCGATGGTCGAAAGGGGGGAGTTTCGCGAGGATCTCTACTACCGCATCCACGTGATCCATCTGCGCATTCCGCCCCTGCGCGAACGGCCGGAAGATATCCGGTGGCTTTTGCACCGCTTTATCGAAGCGTTCAACCGCGACCACCCCGAAGAGAAGCGCCGAATCGATCCCCGCACCGAAGAGCTGCTCCTGAGCTACCCGTGGCCCGGCAATGTCCGGGAGCTCAAACATGCAGTGGAACGCGCCTGTATCCTCTCCCCCGGTCCGTTACTCAGCCCCGAAGCTTTCTTCGATGACGCAGATGCTAACCTTGCGGCAACTGCCCACGGTGAAAACCTCCCCGCGACGTCGCTCGCCGAATATCTGATGGCGTGCGAACGGGACTATCTGCTCGTGACGCTCAAGCGCTACGACAGCCACATGACCCGCGCCGCCGAAGCGCTTGGCATCACCCGCAAGACGCTCTGGGAGAAACTGCGCCGCCTGGGGGTAAGCACGCGGGAGGAGCCGTAAGCGGCCCCTCCTTCGCGGGGCACCCCTACCGCCTACCCTTTACGGTGTGCAGCAAGCCGCAGCCAGGTGTCGACGACGGTGTCGGGGTTGAGCGAGATCGTCTGAATGCCGCGATCCATCAGCCATTCGGCAAAGTCGGGATGGTCCGACGGCCCTTGGCCACAGATGCCGACATACTTCCCGAGCTTGTTGCAAGCGTCGATCGCCATCCCTAAGAGGATCCGCACCGCCGGATCGCGCTCGTCGAACGATTCGGCCACCAACCCGGAGTCGCGGTCGAGCCCCAGGGTAAGCTGCGTGAGGTCGTTCGAACCGATCGAGAAGCCATCGAAGTGGTTGAGGAACTCCTCGGCGAGGAGCGCGTTACTCGGCACCTCGCACATCATGATCACCTCAAGGCCATTCTCGCCACGAACCAGGCCATTGGCGGCAAGCAGCTTCAGAACCCGTTCGCCCTCTTTCACGGTACGGACAAAGGGGACCATGATCTTGACGTTGGTAAGCCCCAAGACGTCCCGCACCTTCTTGAGCGCCTCGCACTCCATCTCGAAGCAGTCGCGGAAACTCGGGGCGATGTAGCGCGCCGCACCCCGGAAGCCGAGCATCGGGTTCTCCTCTTCCGGTTCGTAGATTTCACCAGCGAGGAGCTTGCGGTACTCGTTCGATTTGAAGTCCGAAAGGCGTACGATCACCGGATTAGGATAGAACGCTGCGGCAATCGTCGCCACCCCTTCGGTGAGCTTCTCGACGAAGAAGGCGCGCGGGCTCTCGTAGCCGCGGGCGCGCCGTTCGATCTCCTCGCGGATCGACGCAGGAACGCGGTCGATTTCGAGAATCGCCCGCGGGTGGATCCCGATCACGTTGTTGATCACAAACTCGATCCGCGCCAAACCCACGCCGGCGTTCGGAATCTGGCCGAATTCGAACGCGAGTTCCGGGTTACCGACGTTCATCATGATTTTCACCGGCAGATCCGGAAGCTCCCCGAGGTCGGTCCGCTGCACCTCGAAGGCGAGTTCGCCGCGGTAGACGTAACCGGTATCCCCCTCCGCACACGAGACGGTGACCGTTTCACCGTCCTTCAACACCTCGGTGGCGTCGCCACAACCGACGATCGCCGGAACACCCAGTTCGCGCGCGATGATCGCCGCGTGGCAGGTGCGCCCCCCCCGGTTGGTGATGATCGCCGCGGCGCGCTTCATCACCGGCTCCCAGTTGGGGTCGGTCATGTCGGTGACGAGCACGTCGCCTGGCTGGACTTTATCGATTTCGTGGATCGAATGGACGACGCGCACTTTGCCCACCGCAACTTTTTGGCCAATCGCCCGCCCCTGGACAACGGGTTTGCCATGTTGCTTCAGGCGATACTTTTCGAGCACGCGGCCGCTCTCTTGCGATTTCACCGTTTCGGGCCGCGCCTGAAGGATGTAGATCTTGCCGTCGATCCCGTCTTTGCCCCACTCGATATCCATCGGCCGACCGTAGTGTTGCTCGATGATGAGCGCGTAGCGGGCAAGTTCCAGAATCTCTTCGTCGCGGAGCGAAAAGCGGTTGCGCTCCTCTGGCGTCGTCTCGACCTCCTTCACCCGCCCCGGCTCACCCGGAGCGGTAAAGACCATTTTGACCATTTTGGAGCCGAGTGAGCGGCGGATGATCGCCGGTTTCCCCTGAGCGAGCGTCGGCTTATGGACGTAGAACTCGTCGGGGTTCACCGCCCCTTGCACCACCATCTCGCCCAGACCGTAGGAGGCGGTGATGAAGACGACGTCGCGGAAGCCCGACTCGGTATCGAGTGTGAACATCACGCCAGAGGCGCCGACGTCGGAGCGCACCATCCGCTGCACCCCGGCAGAGAGGGCCACTTCGGCGTGGCGAAATCCCTTGTGCACCCGGTAGGCGATCGCGCGATCGTTGTAGAGGGACGCGAAGACCTCTTTGATCGCGTGAAGGATGTTCTCGATGCCGCTGACGTTGAGCAGCGTCTCCTGCTGACCGGCAAACGAGGCGTCGGGGAGATCTTCGGCGGTTGCCGACGAGCGAACGGCGAAGCTCCCCTCCCCGTCACGGGTGATCTCGGCGTAAGCGGCGCGAATCTGCGCTTCCAGCTCAGCGGGGAATGGCGCCTCCATCATCATCTGCCGGATCGCTGCGCCGGTTTGGGCGAGCTGAACGACGTCGTCGACGTTGAGCCCTTCGAGCAGATCGTAGATTTTCTGGCGCAACCCGTTGTCGTCGAGGAATCGCCAGAAGGCTTCGGCGGTCGTGGCGAAACCATCCGGCACGCGGACACTGTCAGGCAACTGGCTGATCATTTCACCCAGCGACGCGTTCTTGCCACCGACTTGGGCCACATCGGACATGCGCAACTCGCGCAATGGGATCACGTAACGGGTCATGCCAATACTCCCTGGAGGATCGGATAAAATAACACACCGTTATTCTAATGGCTTTGGCCGCGTTTTTACCCCCCTTTACTGCCGCTCAGGAAAACTTCATGCCGATTCTGCGCAAACGCCACGTCTTCTACGTCTCCGACGGCACGGGTGTCACAGCGGAGATGCTGGGCGAGAGCCTCCTTGCGCAATTTCCCGATCTCGACTACGAGGTGGTCCGGGCCCCCTTTATCGACTCGGAGCAGAAAGCGAGCGAACTCGTCGGCAAAATCGACCGCATCGCCCAGGAGAGTGGTTACCGACCGGTCGTCTTCTCCACGCTCGTCAAACCGGAGGTGCTGGCGGTGATCCGCACCAGTTCCGCGCGGGTGCTCGACCTCTTTGGCGCCTTCATCGAGCCGCTCGAACGCGAGTTCGGCCAAGAGAGCACCCACACGGTGGGGCGTTTCCACGGCATACGCGACAACCACGGCTACCACCGCCGGATTGAGGCGATCAACTTCGCGCTCGCGCACGACGACGGCATCACGCAAGATCACACCCTGATCGACGCCGACATCATTCTGGTCGGCGTCTCCCGCTCAGGGAAGACCCCAACCAGCCTCTACCTCGCGATGACCTATGCGATCAAAGCGGCCAACTACCCGCTGATTCCCGAGGATCTGGAACGGATGCGCCTCCCCGAGGCACTTCGCCCCCACCGCAAAAAGCTCTTTGGGCTGACGATCGCCCCCGAGCGGCTCGCGCAGATTCGCGCGGAACGTCGCCCCAACAGCGACTACGCCTCTTTGGAAAACTGTCGCAGAGAGGTGGAGCGCGCTTTGGAACTGATGCGGCGCGAAGGGATTCCGTGGCTCGACACCACGACCAAGTCGATCGAAGAGATCGCCGCTGTGGTGATGCTCCACCTGGAGAAACTTCGCCGCTACGCGGATCTGTAAGGAGAAAAAACCGATGAGCAAGAAACCGTCGCAACCGAAAAAACGGCGTAACCACCCAAGCGCAATGGCCCCGAGCGCTGAACACCTCTGCTGGCTCGCGCACGGACTCTCCCGTTCGGGAAGCCGCGTCGAAGACCGCTGGTGGGAGACCCACCTCGAGGCGGCGGTGCGGCAGCTCCTTGCCGAGGGCAACGACGAGGTGCTCAAGCAAGCGCTCGAACACCTCTACCGGAGCGACGAACCGGCCTACGGCGAACTCCTCGACGCGGTGGAGAGCGAAAGCGAGGTGTTCCGTAGCGAACACGAAACGCTGCTCCTCGTCGCCGCGCCGGTGCTCGCCTGGTCCCGCTTTTCGGTGCCAGCGAAAACGGTTCCCCCTGCGGCCCTGGAGCACCTGCGCACCGCGCTTGCGACCAACGTCTTTGCGCCGGGCGTGCGCTTTGCGATCGCCAACCACCTCTTCAGCCCCGATCAGCTTCCCGAGAGCTACCTCCTCACCCATCGATTCCTCCAAGGGATGCAGGAGGCGGCGCGCAAAAACGAGGACTACGCGATCGACGCGAGCCGCCTCAACGAGACGATGGTCTTCCTCTCCGACATCCGTTATCTCCTGATTGCAGCAGCGATCCCCAAAGGGGAGGCGATCTTTCGCTGGCACCTGCCGGAAGGGGAGCGGGGCCAGTCGTTCGACGCCTGGCGCAAACGGGCGGTTCCGGTCTTCGAGCGGCTGCTTGTCGGCTGCGGCATCGAGTTACAACCCCCAGACGCCTTCTTCACGGCAAGCCGCGAAGCGAACCGCCAGTCGCGCCTCTTTGCGATCTATGCCGCGGTCGCCTTTCTCGCCACCGAATACGACATCGCCAGTAGCCGCTTGCGCGCGGTGATCGCCCCATGCGAAGGAGATGGCGAGTTTGAGTTCCGCATCAGCCTCTGCCTCAAACCGAGCGGGGAGGTGGTCCACGGCGTACCGTGGCCGCTGATTGGCACCGACGAGAACGAAGAGGAGACGGTGGAGCAGATTGTCGCGACCCTGCGTGACTGCGGCGTCACCGATACGCTCGTTTTGCGTCGCACCCTCCCGATGGAATTCTGCGAAGATTGCGGTGCGCCGCTCTTCCCCAACGCGCAAGGGGAGCTCGTTCACGCCGAAATACCGGGGGAAAACCGCTCGAGCGACGAGCCGTTCGACCACACCACCCCACCACCCCGCTACCTCCACTGACCGGGGCTTCATCTTCTCCACGAGAAGAAAATGATGCCAGTTGTGCCCACCGCTCTGGGGATTCTCCTTGGGGCGGTGCTCTGGCACCACACCCCGGCGCTGCCGCAAGCAAGCGTCACCTGGGTGGCGTGCGGGGCGGGACTGCTCCTTTTCTGGCTGGGGTGGGGTAGGAGCAGCGGGCGGCAGATCCTCCTCTTCCTTGGCGCGACGCTTCTCTCTTGGGGAAGCGCCGCGGAGCGCAGCCGCGATGATCTTCGCCAACCCCTTCCCTGGACGCTCTTCACTACCCCGTCAGTCGCGGTGACGCTCACCGTTGTCGACCGCATCCCCTTGGCGGGAGCGAGCGAATCGATCGTCGCGCGTCTCGAGCATGGTCCCTGGAACGCCAAGGTGCGGCTGGCCGTTCCCGAAGGGGTGGGAAACCGTTGGCTCCCCGGTGAGCGCTACGCCGCCTCGGTGCACCTTCGGCCGGTTCGTGCCACCATCAACCCCGGAACGTTTGACCGCGAATGGTGGGCCTTTCGGAACGGAATCGCCGCGTCGGGCCGCGTGGTGGAAGCGCAGCCGCTCGGTCTTACCCCCGATCGTCTCCTTGCGTTCGCCCGCCTGCGCGCCCACCTCGCCGAACGGCTCGACGCCGTTGCCCCGCGCCACGGGGCGTGGTTGCGGGCGCTCGCGCTCGGGGACCGCTCGAGCTTCGACGACGAAACGTGGCAACGGGTGCAACGGACCGGCACCGCGCACCTGATCGCGATCTCCGGGATGCACGTCGCGCTCGTCGCGTGGCTCATCGGCGGCTTGGTGCAGCGGTTCGCGCGCCGCTTTCCGCAGTTGACGCTCCACTTCCCCGCGCCGCGGCTCGGTTGGGCGGCGGCAATCGCGGTCGCGTGGAGTTACGCGGCGCTTGCCGGTCTCGGAATCCCCGCGGTACGCGCGGCGTTGATGCTCACGCTCGCCGGGCTCTCGTCGCTCGTTGCGCGGCGTCTCCCCACTCCAAGTCTTCTACTCCTCACGCTCGCAGTGGTGCTCCTCTGGGATCCGTGGGCAGTGGGGGACGCGGGATTCTGGCTCTCCTTTGCCGCAGTCGCGATCCTCCTTGCGCTCGGCGGCGGGCTCGGCGAGCGCATCCAGAGCGATCTCCATGAGACCCGACAAGGGTCGCTGCGCGCGATCCTGAAGCGGCTTCGCGATGCGCTTCACCCCTTTTTCACTGTGCAAGGGACGATGACGCTCGCGCTCGTGCCGATTACCCTCCTCTTTTTTGGCCAAGCAGCGCTCTTCGGCGCAATCGCGAACTTCGTCGCGATCCCGCTTGTCGCCTATCTCGCGACACCCCTTGCGCTGCTTCTCCTCGTTGCGCCGCTCGCGCCCCTTGGCCAGCTCTTCGATGCGCTGATCGACCGGACGCTTGCCGTGCTCGCCTGGGCGGAGCAGCTCCCGCTTGCCACAGCGAGCGCGCCGCAACTCCCCCTCTGGGTCTGGCTGGTTGCACTCGTCGCGCTCCTTGCCGCGCTGCTGCTGCCCAAGGGGTTGGCGGTGCGGCTGCTCGCGTTGCCTGCACTCCTCCTTCTTTTTGCTGCGACCCCCGATCGGCCCCATGAAGGAGCGGCGTGGGTGACGCTCCTCGACGTCGGCCAGGGGCAGGCGATCTTGGTGACCACCTCGCGCCACACCCTCCTCTACGACGCGGGACCGGCTTGGGGGCGGTCCGACAGCGGCAAAACGGTCGTTCTCCCCTATTTGCGCTACACCGGGGTGAAGCGGCTCGACGGGGTGGTCCTCTCCCATTTCGACAGCGACCACACCGGAGGCTTTGCGACGCTCGCCGAAGCTCTGCCGATCGGTGCCGTTTGGGTCGGAGCTGCACGGGATACAGAACCGCCAAAACCACTCACCGCGCCCCTGAGCCGCCTCCCCGTCTCAACGTGCGCGCGCGGCACCACCTGGGAGTGGGACGGTGTGCGCTTCACCCTCCTCTGGCCACCGCCCGACGCCCGACTGCGCGACGACAACGCCCACTCCTGTACGCTCCTTATCGAAAGCCGCGGCGGCAGCCGCTTTTTGGTGAGCGGCGACCTCGGCGTTCGCGAGGAGCGGCAGCTCCTCACCCTCGAGCCGAAGCTCTCCGCCGACCTCGTCGTTGCCGGCCACCACGGGAGCAGTACCTCGTCGAGCAGCGAATGGGTGCAAGCGCTCCGCCCCCAAAAGGTGGTTGTGAGCGTCGGGGCATTCAACCGCTTTGGCCACCCCCGTTGTGCGGTCGTCGACCGGTGGGAACGCAGTGGCGCGCAGCTTCTGCGGACCGACCGCGACGGTGCGATCCGGGCGGTGTTACCCGCCGATTCGCCCTCGCCAGTGGTCACCACCGCTCGGGAGAGCGCCCCGCGCTACTGGCACCGCCCCTTGCCGCCCTTTGCCGCTTGTCGCCCGTGATCGCGGTGGCCCTCTTTTCGCCCCTTTCGTGGTAAAAAGCGCTTATCTATTCCACAGGTAACCCACGATGGCACTCTGGCAATCGCTCACCGCCCTCTTCTCCCCCCGCTTTGAAAAAACCTCCGCCGCGAGCCCCTCCAAACCGATCGCTCCGGACGCTCAGGGTGACGAACCTCTCCCCGTCACGCCGCGCATCGACTCGGTCCTATGCCTCAATAGCGCCGGCACCCACCGCATGGCTTACACCGAGTGGGGCGATCCGGAAAACCCCGAGGTGGTCCTCTGCGTCCACGGGCTCACGCGCACCGGGCGCGATTTCGACGCGCTCGCGGCCCACTTGAGCAGCCGTTTCCGGGTCATTTGCCCCGACGTGGCCGGACGAGGTCTCTCCGACTGGCTCCCAGTGAAAAGCGAATATGGGCTCCCGCGCTACGTGAGCGACATGACGACGCTGATCGCGAAAATTGCCCCGCAGCGTCTCTTCTGGGTCGGCACCTCGATGGGGGGGTTGATCGGCATGACGATTGCCGCGCAACGGGCGATTCCGATCGAAAAGCTCGTCCTCAACGACGTTGGGGCGCTTCTGAGCCGCTCGGCACTGCAGCGGATCGGGGAGTATGTCGGCGCCACCCCACGCTTTGCGACCTTTCGCGAAGCCGAAGGCTACATCCGCACGATCTGCGCCCCCTTCGGCCCCCTCTCCGCCGCCGCCTGGCGCCATCTCGCCCGGCATAGCGTCCGTCAAGAGCGCGACCGGAGCTGGGTGCTCCATTACGACCCCGGCATTGCCGAGCCGTTTCGCACGCTGTTTCCCGCGCAAGATCTCCTCTTGTGGGACCTCTACGACGCGATTCCGTGCCCGACGCTCCTCCTCCGCGGGATGGAGTCAGACCTCCTCTCACCGGAGGTCGCCCGCGCGATGGCCGAGCGGGGACCGAAAGCAGCGCTCATCGAATTCCCTGGGGTGGGCCACGCGCCATCGCTGATGCGGCGCGAGGAGATCGCCGTGGTCAGCGATTTTCTCCTCGGCTGAGGTCGAAGTGCGCCGTCCCTGAAACCTCCGAACCGGCCACCTCCACGAGCCGCCCCGCGACCAAGTGGCAGCGGCGGTCGAGCCTGGCGGCAAGCAGCTCATCGTGGGTCACCACAATGAGCGCCGCGCCCCGCTCGTGGGCTTGCGCCTGGAGCAGCGCAAAGACCTGCTCGGCGTTCGCCCGGTCGAGGTTCCCCGTCGGCTCATCGGCCAAGACGCACGCCGGTTGCGTCACGAGCGCGCGGGCGATCGCCACCCGCTGCCGTTCTCCTCCGGAGAGCTCCGCTGGGCGGTGGTGGAGCCGTTCAGAGAGCCCCACCGCAGCGAGGATCTTTGCGGCCGCCTCTGCCGCAACCGTGCGCCGCTCCCGCCGAATGAGGAGCGGCATCATCACATTCTCGAGCGCCGAAAACTCTGGCAAGAGATGGTGAAACTGATAGACAAACCCGAGCGCCTGGTTGCGCAACCGCCCTTTTGCCCGCTCTGAGAGCGTCGCGAGCCGCTCGCCCAGTAACACCACCTCGCCGCTTGTCGGCCGCTCAAGCCCTGCAAGGAGATGCAGCAGCGTACTCTTCCCCGAGCCCGACACCCCGACCACCGCCACCGACTCGCCCCGCCGCACCACGAGGTCCACCCCAGCGAGCACCGTTACCACCGTCCCGGCATCCTGGTAACGCTTCACCAGCCCTTGGGCCACCACCACCGGCTCACTCATGGCGCAACGCCTCGGCCGGTTGCACATGGGCGGCGCGCCAACTCGGGTAGAGAGTCGCAACCAACGTCAACACCAACGACACCGCAACGACCAAGACCACGTCGCTTGCGAGCACCTTCGACGGCAGGTCGCTGATCAGATAGACCTCCTTGTTCCACAGCGTCGCGCCGGTCACTTTCTCCAGAAAGGCGACCACCTCAGAAACATGGTGCGCAAGCCACAGCCCCAACAGCGTCCCTGCTGCAAGGCCGATCACGCCGATTGCCGCCCCCTCGACGACGAAGATCGCCATGATCGACGCCGGCGACGCGCCGATCGTACGGAGAATTGCGATGTCGGCCTGCTTCTCCTGCACCCCCATCACCAGCGACGAAACGAGGTTGAACGCCGCGACGGCGACGATTAGAAAGAGAATGAGCGTCATCATCGTCTTTTCCAACTGAACGGCACGAAAGAAGTTGGCGTGGCGGCTCGTCCAGTCGGCAAGCCACAACCCAGCCGGCAACCGGGGGGCCCACTCCCGCACCTTCCTCGGCGCGACGAGCGGATCGGCCAACCGCACCCGGACGCCGCTCACCGCATCCCCCATGCGAAAAAAGGCCTGCGCGTCGGCAAGCGCCATCAGCACCAAGCTGGAATCGAACTCGTACATCCCGGAGTCAAAAAGCGCCGCGACGCGAAACGCGCGGATGCGCGGCTGCACCCCGGTCGGCCCCAAGAGGGCGTCGGGCGCAAGGAGCAACACCGAGTCCCCCAGATCGACCCCCAGTTGCCGCGCGAGGTCCCGCCCGATCGCAACCGCGAACGACCCCGGGGTGAGCGCCTCGAGCGACCCGGCGCGGATGAAGTCGCGCCACGCCCCCACCTCGGCCTCCCGTTGAGGGATAATGCCCCGCACCATCACCCCTTGCGCCGCCCCCGCGTGGCTGACGAGCCCCTGCCCCGTCACGAAGGGTGCGGTCGCGACCACCGCTCGATCCTCTTCAAGCCGCCGGCTCAATTGCGGCCAATCGGCGAGCCGCCCGGCGATCCCCGTCACTTCGACGTGCGACGCCACCCCGAGAATCCGGGCGCGCAACTCCTCTTGAAAACCGTTCATCACCGAAAGCACCACGATCAACACCGCCACTCCGAGCATCATCCCGAGCATCGAAGTCGCGGCGATGAACGAGACAAATCCCCCTTTTCCGTGACGCTGGCTACGAACGTAGCGCCAGCCAATCCACCACTCAAACGGCAACGCACTCCCCTTTCCGGTAAGATAACGGTTATGGAGCTGATTCTACCTGGTGCACTCTGGCCCAACCCCAACGCCCACACTTTTGCCCCGCTCGACCACCACCCGACCCTCGCCCGCTGGCTGGGGAGAAGCACCCTGCAGCCGATTGCCCAATCGTACCAGGAAATCCTCGTCGCCCGCCTCGGCGCACCCTTGCTACCGGTCGCGCAGCTGCGCTGGCGGGGCGAAATGGGTCCGCAAGCCTCTTCGCCTCAAACAGCTGCCCCCTCTTTGCCGCTCCTTTGCGCCGATCCGGTCCATCTGATGCTCGCGCGCGACCGCCTCGTCGTCACCGAACTGGGCGAAACCGCACCGACGCTTGCTGAGGCCGAGGCGCTTGCGCGCGCGGTGACCGAGATCGTACGCGAGGAGTGGCCCTCGGCGGCACTCTCAGTGGTCACCCCTACCCGCTGGTATCTCACCGGCATTCCGGAAGCGGCGCTGCGCGACACCCACTTCGTCCCCTTGGCGGAAGCGTCGAGTCGCCCTTTTGCTGAAGTCACGCCGTACGGCGGTGAGGCGCGCGCGTGGTTGCGGCGCATGAACGAGTGGCAGGTGGCGCTCACCCACCACCCGGTGAACCGCGCGCGGGAGGCGCGGGGGCTTCCCACCGTCAACGCTCTCTGGCTGTGGGGCGAATCGCCCCTCCCGGCGCCGCCCACCCCTGCGCCCGGCGAAAAGAGGCCGAGCGAGAGACCCACGGTGCTGATCAGTGACCCCAGCGACCCGATGCTGCGCGGCTGGCTGATGAGCCTAGAGATCCCCTGGAGTGCCACCGAAGCATGGCCGGACGATCACCCAACGCCCCCGACGCTCCTTATCCTCGACGCGCTTGCCGAACCGGCGCGCCGTCTCGACCTCGCTCAGTGGCAAGAGGCGCTCGCTCGCCTCGAACGCCATTGGTTCGCTCGCCTCGCCACTCCCGTGCGCCAGATAACCCTCGCTGCCGCGCGCGCGAGCGTCGCCGCGACGCCCCGCTGGTGGCGCCGGTGGGCCAAAGCACGGCCGCTCGACGCGCTGGAGGTGTGACCCGATGATCCGCGCCCAAGTTCGCCTTCGCCAAGCTTCTCCCCGCGCAATCTACCGCCTTGAGCAGGCGGGCGCCGACCCCTTGACTGCACGCCTCTATGCCGCGCGGGGGGTGAGCGACCCCGCCGAACTCAGCACCGAACTCGTGCACCTCCCCCCACCCGCTGCGCTCAAAGGAGCTGAGCAAGCGGCGACGCTCCTTGCCGACGCGATCGAGTCAGGGGCGCAGATGGTTGTCGTTGGCGACTACGACTGTGACGGCGCCACCGCAACCGCGTTGGCGATCCGGGCGCTGCGCGCGATGGGGGCGCGCGTTGACTACCTCGTCCCCAACCGCTTTACCGACGGCTACGGCCTCACCCCGGTGATCGTCGAACGGGCGGCCGAGCGCTTTTCTCCCAAGCTGCTGATTACCGTCGACAACGGCATCGCGAGCCACGAAGGGGTCGCCGCCGCCGCACGGCGGGGGATCGCCACGATCATCACCGACCACCACTTGCCCGGGGCGACACTCCCCGACGCTGCGGCGATCGTCAATCCAAACCAGCCGGGTTGCCCCTTCCCGAGCAAAGCGATCGCCGGCGTCGGGGTGATCCTCTTCGTCATGCTCGCGCTTCGCGCCGAACTGCGTGCCCGCGGCTGGTTCCAGGGCACGAGAACGGAACCCAATCTCGCGCAGTGGCTCGACCTTGTTGCGCTGGGTACTGTTGCCGACGTCGTCCCGCTCGACCACACCAACCGGATCCTCGTTGCGCAAGGGCTTGCCCGGATCCGCAAAGGCCAGATGACCCCGGGGATCGCGGCGCTCTTTCACGCGGCACGGCGCGACCCCCGGACGGCCACCACCGACGACCTCGGCTTTTTCCTTGGGCCCCGCATCAACGCCGCTGGACGCTTGGAGGAGATGACGGTGGGGGTTGAGACGCTGCTGTGCGACGACCCGCAACGGGCGCTTGCGCTTGCGACGACGCTCGACGCGATCAACCGCAACCGCCGCGACATCGAAGCGAAGATGAAGGAGGAGGCGCTCGCGCTCCTCGAAGGGGAGACGTGCTCTGGTAAACAGACGCTCACCCTCTTTCACCCCGAGTGGCACCAAGGGGTAATCGGCATCGTCGCCGGGCGGCTCAAAGAGCAGTACCGCAAACCGGTCTTTGCGTTCGCCCCCCACGACGGCGCGTTGGTGAAGGGCTCGGGCCGAAGCGTCCCGGGGCTCAACCTTCGCGACGCGCTCGACCTCGTGAGCAAACGCGCGCCGGGGCTACTTGTCGCCTTCGGGGGGCACGCGATGGCTGCAGGAGCGACACTGCGCGCCCAAGACCTCTCCCAGTTCGCTGCGCTCTTCGAAGAGGCTGCCGCGACGCTCGCACCCGACGGCATCGACAGCGACACCCTCGTCGCCGACGGCTCGCTCCCCGTCGCCGCGATGTCGCTCGCCACTGCCGAGCAGCTCGCTACTGGCGTCTGGGGCGCGGGCTTTCCTCCGCCACTCTTTGTCGACGATTTTCGCCTCATCGAGCAGCGGCTCGTCGGCAACGCCCATCTGCAGCTGCGGCTGCAACGCGATCTTCCCCGTCCAGCTCCACCTTGTTCCGGGATCCTCTTTCGCCACGCCGAGCCCCTCCCCGAGACCTTCACCGCCGCCTACCGCCTCGCGATCGACCGCTGGAACAGCGCGGCACGGCTGCGGCTGCAGATCGAGGCGCTCATCGAGCGTTGCGAAAATCTGGGATAATTCCACCCTCAAAAGCAACACCCTAAAGGATAAACACCGATGATGGACCCGCAAACGATCAACGCGATCGAAGGGCAGCTGCGCTCGATCCTGGAGCGCAACGACGAATTGCGGAGGTATCTTTGACTACCCTGACCTGAAACGGCAGCTCGAAGAGACCCACCTCGCGCTCCAGGATCCGGCCGTCTGGAACGACCCCGAAAAGGCGCAAGCGCTCGGCAAGAAGAAACGGGAACTGGAAGCGGTGATCGAGCCGCTCGAAGCGACGCGCGAGGAAGCACAGAGCCTCCTCGAGCTGCTCCAGCTCGCGCGCGACGAGAACGACGAGGCGACGCTCCTTGCGCTTCGCGACGACGCCCAACGGCTCGACGCGACCCTCGCCAAACTGGAACTTCGGCGCATGTTCAGCGACCCGATGGATCCGAACAACTGCTTCATCGAGATTCAGGCGGGGGCTGGCGGCACCGAGGCGCAAGACTGGGCGGCGATGCTCCTTCGGATGTACCTGCGCTACTGTGAGCAGAAGGGGTTCGAGACCGAGATTCTCGAGGAGTCCGAGGGAGAGGTCGCCGGCATCAAGAGCGCGACGGTCAAGGTCACGGGCGACCACGCCTACGGGCACCTGCGTACCGAGACGGGGATCCATCGCCTTGTGCGCAAGAGCCCCTTTGACGCCAACGCCCGCCGCCACACCAGTTTCGCTTCGGTCTTCGTCTATCCCGAAGTCGACGACAAGATCGAGATCGAGATCAACCCCGCGGATCTCCGCATCGACACCTACCGCGCATCGGGCGCTGGCGGGCAGCACGTCAACCGAACCGACTCAGCGGTGCGCATCACCCACCTCCCCACCGGCATCGTCGTGCAGTGTCAGAACGACCGCTCGCAACACAAGAACAAAGCGGCCGCGATGGCGATGTTGAAGTCCCGCCTCTACGAACTGGAGCTGCGCAAACGGCGCGAGCAGCAGGAGGCGCTCGAAGAGACGAAGAGCGACATCGGCTGGGGTCACCAGATCCGCTCTTATGTGCTTGATCAGTCGCGCATCAAAGATCTGCGCACGGGGGTTGAGATCGGCAACACCCAAGCGGTCCTCGACGGCGACCTCGACCCCTTCATCGAAGCAGCGCTGAAACAAGGGGTGAACAGCAGCGCGAGTAGTGCCACCGACGAGAGCTAACCCGATTTTCCCCCAACGAGAGAAGCCATGGCCATCGACATCAAAACGCCTGAGGAGATCGCCGCGATGCGCGTCGCGTGTCGCCTCGCCTCAGAGGTGCTGGACTACATCGCCCCATTCGTCCAGCCAGGGGTCACCACCGCTGAGCTCGACCGCCTCTGCCACCGCTACATCGTCGACGTGCAACAGGCCTACCCTGCCCCCCTCAACTACCCCGCCGGAAGCGCCAACCCGTTCCCCAACGCAATCTGCACTTCGGTCAATCACGTCGTCTGCCACGGCATCCCCAACGAAAAGCCCCTCAAAGAGGGCGACATCATCAATCTCGACATCACCGTCGAAAAGGATGGGTGGTACGGCGACACGAGCCGCATGTTCATTGTCGGCGACAAGGGGTCGATCCTCGCGCGGCGGCTCGTCCAGGTCACCTACGAGTGCCTCTGGCTCGGGATCGCCGCCGTCCGACCCGGCGCGCGGCTCGGGGATATTGGCGCCGCGATCGAACGGCACGCGATTCACCACGGTTTTTCGGTAGTACGCGAATATTGCGGTCACGGAATAGGGCGGCGTTTCCACGAGGAGCCGCAGGTGCTCCACTACGGCAAACCGGGAACGGGCATTGAGCTCCAGCCCGGGATGACCTTTACGATCGAACCGATGATCAACGCCGGCAAAGCGCCCACCTCTGTCCTTGCCGACGGCTGGACGGTGGTCACCAAAGACCGCAGCCTCTCGGCGCAGTGGGAACACACGGTGCTGGTGACCGAAACGGGGGTCGAGGTGCTCACCACCTCGGCGCACTGCCCCAAACCCCCCGAAATCGTCCGCAGCCGCTTCGGCGACGGGTTCATCTCCCTCGGGTAGCCGCTCGTGAATCGCCCGTTCGCCGCGCTCGCCCAAAGCCTCACTGAGGGAAGAAAGGAACTTGCGGCCGCGTTTCTGAACGGGACTCTCACCCCGTTTCGCTACCTCCACGCCCACGCGCGGCTCGTCGATGCGACCCTTGCCGGGCTCACCCACGTGGTGCCGTTGCCGCGCGGCGCAGCGCTGCTGGCTGTCGGGGGGTACGGCCGACGGGCGCTTTTTCCGATGAGCGACGTCGACTTGATGCTCCTTGTCCCCCACGAGCTCGATGAGAAGGAGCAGGCGCAAGCCGAGCAGTTTGTCGCAGCACTCTGGGATGTCGGACTCGAGGTCGGCATGAGCGTGCGCACCGTCGACCAGGCGCTCGAACTTGCCGCCGAGGAGATCACGGTGCAGACCAACCTCCTCGAGGGGCGAAGGGTGGTGGGGAGTGCGACACTTGCGACCCGCCTGGCGCGGGCCCTGCGCGCCCAGCTCGAGCCGCTTGCCTTCTACCGCGCCAAAGCGGCAGAACAGGAGCGGCGCCACAGCCGCTGGCTCTCCCCGTATGCGCTCGAACCGAACCTCAAAGAGCACCCGGGGGGGCAACGCGACCTCGACCTGCTGCTCTGGATCGCCCAGGCGCTCGGCTACCGTGGCCGGTGGGCGGCGCTCGCGAAAGCGGGGTTGCTGCTCGCTGAGGAAGCGCGGGAACTCGATCGCTGCCAACGGTTTTTGGCGCGGGTTCGGATCGAGCTCCATCTGCTCAGTCGGCGGCGCGAGGATCGGCTCCTCTTCGACTACCAAAGTGCGCTCGCAGAGCGGCTCGGGATCAAGCATACTGGCGAGCAGCGCCCCGCCGAACGGTTCATGAGGCGCTACTTCCTCAACGCCAAGATCGTCCTGCAGCTCAACACCGTGCTGATGGCGTCGTTTGCCGAACGGCTTGCACCGCCCGCGGACGAGGCGATTGAACCGCTCGACCGCTTTTTCGTGCGCCGCGGCAACCGCCTCGACCTCAAGGACGACAACCTCTTCGCCGACCACCCGGAGGCGTTTTTGGCGCTTTTTCTCCGCATGGCGCAACACCCTGAACTCTCGGGGCTCACCGCGCGGGCGGCACGGCGCCTCTGGGCCGAACGCGACCGCATCACCCCCGAGTACCACCTCGTTCCCGAACATCAACGCCTCTTTCTCGAGCTCCTCAAGCAGCCGCGCGGCATTGTCCATGAGACGCGGCGGATGAACCAGTTCGGGATCCTCTCGCGCTACCTCCCGCCGTGGCGCAAGATCGTCTGCCAGATGCAGTACGACCTCTACCACGAATACACCGTCGACCTCCACACTCTGATGGTGATCCGGAACCTGCGGCGGTTCACCATGGAGGAGCACGCCCACGAATATCCCGAGATGACCGCGCTGATGGGCGAATTTGGCGAACCGTGGCTCCTCTACCTCGCGGCGATCTTCCACGACATTGGCAAAGGGCGCGGGGGCGACCACAGCGTGATTGGCGCGGAACTCGCGCGCACTTTTCTCTCCACCCACCCGATCGCCCCGGAAGCGGTGGAGCTCGTCTCGTGGCTCGTCGCCGAACACCTCACGATGAGCCGCATCGCGCAGAAGGAGGATATCTCCGACCCGGCGACGATTGAACGGTTTGCCGCGATCGTTGGGAACGAGCGGCGGCTGATCGCCCTCTACCTGCTGACCCACGCCGACATCCGCGGGACGAGCGCCAAGGTGTGGACCCCGTGGAAGGCGCGGCTCCTTTCGGACCTCTTCCACGCGACGCGCAGTTGGCTGCGGCGCGAAGGAAGCGGCCTCGGCGCACCCACCACCCGCCCCGACCCCCTCGCGGAGCGGCAGGAGCAGGCGCGCGCGATTCTGCGCTTTCACGGCATTCGCCCCGGCGAAGAGGCGAGCCTATGGCAGCGCCTCGGCCCCGACTACTTCCTCCGCCACCACCCCGAGACGATCGCGTGGCACACCCGTCTCCTCTACTGGCGTCATTGCCAACGCGAACCGGTGGTGCGGGCGCGGCTCCTCCCCGACGGCAGCGGCGTGCAGGTGATGGTCTTCGCCCCCGACGCGCCCCAGCTCCTCGTGCGGCTCCTCGACGTCTTCTACTGCCTCAACGCCGACATCTGGGAAGCGCGCATCTACACGACGCCCGACCATTGGGCGCTCGACACCTTCGTGCTCGACTTCCCCCCGGACCACGCCCCACGCGAGTCGCTCGCACTCCTCGAATACGAACTGCTCGCAGCGCTCGACCGCAACCAGCCGCTCACGCCGATACGCTGCGCCCCGCGGCGGTTACCGCGCTTGGTGCGCCACTTCGGCTTTCCGCCGCAAATTACGCTTGCACCTGATGAGAGCGGCAACCGCTTTGTCCTCACGGTGGTCGCACTCGACCGCCCCGGGACGCTTCTTGCGCTCGTCACCGCACTCGCCCACTGGGACGTCTCGATCCACCTCGCCCGGATTCATACCGCTGGCGAGCGGATCGAGGACGCCTTCGTTGTGAGCGGTCCGGGCCTTGAACGACCCGAACGGCAAAACGCGATCGTGCAGGCCCTTACCCGCGTGCTCGAGCGGCTGGGTGAAGCTCAGTGACCGCTCTCCCCCCCGCGCTGTACCCGATCCATGATCGCGTAGAGGAGCGCTGAAACAACAAAGACGAGGTGCAACCCCGTCTGCCACATCAATACGCGGTCTTCGAGCTGCTGGACGTTGAGAAAGGACTTGAGGAGCTCAATCGCCGAGATCGCGACGATCGACCCGATCAGTTTGATCTTGATATCGGCAAAACCGATATGCCCCATCCAGTCGGGGCGGTCTTCGTGGTTGTGGAGGTCGTCCATCTTTGAGACGAAGTTCTCGTAGCCGCTAAAGATGATGATGAGGATCAGGTTCATCACCAACGCCGCGTCCACGAGCGACAACACCCCGACGATTACTTCCGACGAGGATGCCGTCGGCAGAATCGCGACGATCCCCCACCCCTGCTTCGCAAATTTGTAGAGCATCACGAGAAGCGCCCCCACGAGCCCCAAATAGACCGGCGCGAGCAACCAACGGGAGGCAAAGAGGGTATGTTCAAGCGCTTTCTCAACACCGCGCATGCTTTCACGCATCTCCTGCTCCTTTACCGAATGAGGACCCACCACACCACCGCGGCGAGCGCGATGCGATACCAGGCAAAGAGGGCAAACGAGTGGTGGCTGATGTAGCGCAACAGCCAACGCACCGCGACGAGTCCAGAGAGAAAGGCTGCGACAAACCCCACCGCGATCTCACCGAGCTGTGCTGTTGAGAGCGCAGACCAATCCTTCGCGAGCGTATAGAGGGTCGCTGCGAACATCGTCGGAATCGCGAGGTAGAAGGAGAACTCGGTCGCCGCCGTACGCGACAGGCCAAAGAGCAGCCCCCCGAGAATCGTCGCCCCCGAACGGCTCGTCCCCGGAATCAGCGCGAGCGTCTGTGCGCACCCCACCTTGAGGGCGTCCCGCCAATCCATCTCGTCGACGGTCGAAATCCTCGGCTGCGGGCGAAAGCGCTCGATGAGCAGGATCGCCACGCCCCCCAACGCCAGCGTCGTCGCGACGACCGCAGGGGAAAAGAGATAATTTTTGATCGCCTTGCCGGCAAGCAGACCGACGACAGCTGCAGGCAGAAACGCGAGGAGAAGATTCACCGTCAAGCGCACCGCCGCCGGCTCACGCACGAACCAGCCGCGCACCACCGCGGCGATTCTCCCCCGGTAGTGCCAGCAGACGGCGAGGATCGCCCCGAGCTGGATCGCGATCGCGAAACTCTTGTCGGCGTCGCTCGTTTTCTCCAGCCACGCCTGTGCCAGAATCAGATGGCCCGTCGAGGAGATCGGCAAAAACTCAGTTGCCCCTTCCAGAAGCCCCAGAAGGAGCGCTTCCCAGATCGATTCGCTCATCGTCGTTCATTCAACACAAATAGCCGGATTTTAGCGGAAATTCCGCTTGGCTTACCGAGTTTCGCGACAAGAAGCTCGCGGCACTTCGCGCGAACGGCTAACACGGAGCGGGTCAGCAGATCCGGGGGAGGGGGTCGGCGTGGAGCCAGTCGAGCAGTCGCAACCCGCCAAAAGGGGTGCGCAACTGAACGAAACAGTGCTCGTCCGCCACGACTTCGCCGATCAGCGTCGCCTCGCGCCCCAAGGGATGAGCGCGCATCGCCGCCAGCAGCGCTTCGCTCGACTCCGGCGCGCAAATCACGAGGAGTTTGCCCTCGTTGGCGAGGTGCCACGGTTCGATGCCCAAGAGTTCGCAAGCGCCGGCTACCGCGTCGCGAACGGGAATCGCCGCTTCGTCGAAGACAAACCCGACCCCGGCAAGCTGCGCAATCTCGTTGGCCGCCGCCGCTAGCCCCCCACGGGTGAGGTCGCGCATCGCCCGTATCGCAGCGCCACTGGCCCGCATCGCGGCAATGAGCGGAGTGAGCGCCGCGCAATCGGAGCAAACGGGCGCCTCTAACGATACCGCCTGGCGCGCTGCCATGATCGCGATGCCGTGGTCGCCCAACGTACCTGAAACGATCACGTGGTCACCTGGACGGATCTGCCGCGCCCGCCATTCGGACGCTGCAGGTGCGCTCCCGATCCCAGTCACCGCAAGGTAAACTCCGTCCCCCTTGCCCCGTTCGACCACTTTGGTGTCGCCAGCAACGATCGCGACGTTCGCCGTTTGCGCCGCCCGGGCAACGCTCGCGACAACCTCTTCGAGCGTCGCGAGCGGAAACCCCTCCTCAAGAAGTACGCCAATAGTCAAATAGAGGGGAATCGCCCCGCGCACCGCGAGGTCGTTCACCGTGCCATTGACGGCAAGCGTCCCGATGTCTCCGCCGGGAAAAAAGAGCGGCGTCACCACGTGGAGGTCGGTACTCACCACCGGCACTTGCCCTAGCGGAAGCGGCGGAAGACGGGTCGCATCTTCCGCCTGGGCAAGCCACTCATTGTGCCAGTAGCGGACGAAGAGTTCGGCGATGAGCTCCGCCGTCGCACGTCCCCCCGCCCCGTGGGCGAGCGACACCAAGCCTTTTTCCCGATCGAGCGTTCTTGACCACCGTTTGGTCGGCATTGTTCTATTTCCTCAAGATTTCAAGCAAGGTGAGCGTTGAGTTGCCTCACTGCGATGCGATTTCCTTGGCGGTGGCGGGCGAGATGAAGTGGTGTCCACGAGTGGGGGGTTCTGTGGACGAAGTGGTAACGGGCCACATGGTAAGCCGGGTCGAAGCCGTAAAAGTTGCGCGCCATGGCTTCGAGCTCTTCGCGGCGGTAATCGGCAAGGGGTCTCGCCGCCTCGTCAGCGGCGCGTTGCGCCACCTTGCGTGCAAGAAAAGTAGTCACCGCTGTTTCGTCTGCTGCCAACGCCGCGGCGCGGGCCGCTACCCCCTCAGAAAATCCCTCAGAAGGTAAAACTGCGTCATAGAAACCCAATTCCACCGCCTCTTCGCCGAGGATCGGCAGACGGTGGGCCATGAGGCGCTTTGCGCCGTCATTACCCAATCGGCTGGGCAAAAGGTAAGTCCAGAATTCTGAGCCGTAAAGGTTGCCCATGTTCTTGTAGTGGGGGTTGAGGACCACACCACGGCGCACCCAAACGATATCGCATGCCCGGGCGAGGAAACAGCCACCCGCCGCGGCGTTCCCGGCGAGCGCGGCAATAGTGATTTGGCCAGTGTGACGGATCAGCGCCTCGGCAAGGTCGTCGATCGCCTCGATGTTGGCCATCGACGCATCGGCAGGCCGCTCAGCCGCCTCGATGACATGCAGATGGATGCCATTGCTCCAGAACCCCTCGCCCCCTTCCAGCACCAATACCCGCGTGGGGCGAGAAAATGCCCATTCGAGCGCCGCGAGCAACCGACGGCACTGCGCTGTGCTCATGGCGCCGTTAGCGAATGAAAAACGCAAGAACCCCACCGCCCCTGTTTCGCGATAGGCGATCTCCTGCCAAGTAGGAACAGTTGCTTCCCAATAACCGTTGAGGGACCATTGCGGAAGTTCGGCTGCTTCGGGAAAAGCCACCAGCGCAGGGAGTTTGAGACCACCGGTGCGCCGCACCTGCCCAACCCAAACCGCACCGTCTCGGGTGGCAACGAGAAGGGCTTCGTCACGCCGCGCCACCACCTCGCCGGGCTTCCCCTTACCGCCCCCCCCCTCTTCGGGATGAAGGTCGAAGATCCGGCATTGTTCGCCGAAAAGGGAGGTAATCGCACCGGGTGCATTGTCGGAGGCGCAGGCAATACGCAAGATCTCGTCGGTTGTCATTGCGGCCCAGTCGATCGTACGCTGGGCTGCAGAAAGTGCCGGCCGAAAGATACCGGGGGGAGACGGCTCCGGGTGGTCGCCACGCGCCAGGCGTGCCAGCGCTTCACGGAATGCAGTTACCGCAGCTTCGGTCACTTCGCGACGGTAGAGATCGGCTTTGCGCGCTTGGCGCATCGGGAAGCTGAGTGCCGCCCAGATTGGCCCGGCATCGTACTCTGCCACCGCTTGCAAGACTGTCACCCCCCACTGCGCCTCGTTGCGGAGGATGGCGTGGTCAAGCGCATTCGGACCGCGGTCGCCCGGAGGGCCAGGATGGAGGATCAGCGTTGGTACCGCCCGCCATACCGACTCCGGCACTTTGTGTTTGAGAAATGGCGCAACGATGACCTCCGGCTGCCACAGCGCCACCGCCTCTTCGGTGACCGCATCGCTGATGTCGAACTCGATGCTCACCTCATGACCATCGCGGCGCAGTTCGGCGAAGATTCGCTGACTCAGACTGTTGAAGGCGTGAACGAGCATGAGGATACGCATTAGACGGTCTCCGCTTCGGCATGTGTCGCCCGCTCGTGGAAACGACCATAGTGGTAGTAGGCGGCGCAAGCCCCCTCGGACGAGACCATGCATGAACCGAGCGGCCGCTCAGGGGTACACGCTTTAGCAAAGAGCTTACAGTCGCGAGGCTCCTTATGGCCGCGCAGGATTGCGCCGCACTCGCACGCCGGGTGGTCAGGGATAGACGGCGCTGCGACGCCAAAGCGCACTTCGGCGTCGAACTGGGCATAGCAAGAACGAATCCGCAATGCCGAGTAAGGCAACACCCCGAGGCCGCGCCACTCGAATGTCTTACGCAATTCGAAGACTTCAGCAACAAGCGCCTGCGCCTTCTGGTTCCCGTCGCGGGTTACCGCCCGCGTGTACTGGTTCTCCACTTCGGCGCGCCCCGCATTGACCTGCCGCACCAGCATATGGAGAGCCTGGAGAACGTCAAGCGGTTCGAAGCCAGCAATCACTACCGGTTTCTGGTACTCTTCGGCAAAAAATTCGTAGGGACGAGACCCGATCACCACCGATACGTGGGCCGGCCCAACAAAGCCATCGAGCCGCGCACTTCCCCATCGCCGAGCCTCACTCGATTCGAGAATGCTCATAATTGCTGACGGCGTCAAAACATGGCAACAGAGCACCGAAAAGTTGCGCAACCCCTTCGCCTCGGCGGCAAGAATCGCGGCCGCAGTGGGCGGCGTCGTGGTCTCAAAGCCGATTGCGAAGAAGACCACCTCGCGCGCCGGTTCCGCTTCTGCAAGCGCCACAGCCTCCAGCGCCGATCCGACCATCCGCACGTCGGCGCCGCGCGTTTTTGCTGCAAGCAACGACTCCCCTTTGCCTGCGGGGACCCGCAGCACGTCGCCGTAGGCGCACAGGGTTGTATTGGGCAGTGTAGCGATCGCGATAGCCTGCGCTACCCGCCCCGGCGGCAAGACACAGACCGGGCATCCGGGGCCATGGATCATGCGCACGTTCGCGGGCAGCAACGCTGGAATACCGTAGCGGGCGATCGCATGAGTGTGACCGCCGCAAAACTCCATGAAGCGGTAGGTCCGGGCGGGGTCGACCTCGGCGGCGATGGCGCGCGCGAGCTGTCTTGCCAGCGCCGGGTCGCGAAACTCCCGGATGTAGCGTAGCCCCGCCATCACGCCTCCCCCTCTTCCCATTCCGCCATGAGTGCGAGCGTACGCGCAGCCTCTTGGGGGTCGAGTCGGGTCAGAGCAAAACCGACGTGGACGATCACATAGTCCCCCACCGCCACCTCATCCAAGAGCACCGTACTCACCACCTGTTTCGTACCGCCCACGACCACTTCGGCCTGATTCTCAGGCAAGAGCGCAACCACTTCGGCAGGGATTGCCAGACACATCGCTTCGCTCCTTTTCCGTTTTACCCGATCGCTCAAGCGCACGATGCGCCAACCACGCCTGCCCAAGCGCAATGCCGCCATCGTTCGCCGGAAGGCGCTCGGGAAGCGTGAGCACCACGCCATAGCGGGCGCTTACCGCCGCCATTTCACTCACCAGCTGCCGGTTTTGCCAGCAGCCGCCGCCGCCAAAGAGCACCGACTGAGACCCGAGATGGGGAAGCGCCGCCGCAACCAACCGTTCAGCGACCCCGCGGTGAAAGGCCACGGCAGCGGCAATCGGTTCGGCGAGCACAAACTCTGCCACCCAGTGCCACCAGTTGGCCTCGTCGAGCACGGAACCATTCCCGCTTTGCCGATCTCGAGCGCACGCAACGCGTGCAGCCACCGCCTTCTCGTCTCCTGTAGCGGCAAACGCGGCGCTCTCCAGGCGCATCGCCGCTTCACTCTCAAAGGTGTTGTAGCCACAAAGCCCCAGAAGCGCGGCGATCGCGTCAAACCAACGGCCCATGCTTGTCGTCTCGGCCACCGCTCCTCCCGAGCGCAACCACTGCCACAACCGGACCACCTCACCCCATTGCGGCCACCGGTACCCCCGCTGCGCCACCGCTTCGCCCCGCCGCTCCCACCACTGCCTTACCGCTGTTTCGCTGTAGCCTAATCGATGGAGCACCGCCACCGCGAGCCGCCACGGTTCGCGTGTCGCGCGATCCCCTCCCGGCAACGGCAACCTCGGCAAGTGGGCAAGACGTTGCCACGATCCGTCTGCTTCCAGGCGGAGCAATTCGCCCCCCCATGCGCTCCCGTCAGCGCCAAAACCAAAACCGTCGAGGGTCCAACCGTGCCACGGACCCGGAGTCACTGCTCCCTTTTCGGCCACTGCTGCCGCGAGATGGGCAGGGTGGTGCCACACCGGAACGAGCTTTGCGCGCCAATGGTCAGCGAGCAGCTCAGCTAAGCGGCGTGAGAGCGCGTCGGGGTGGGCATCGTGTGCGATCCAGCGGGGCGTCACCCCCAGCCACTGCTGCCAGTAGGTCAGTGTCCGCCACGCATGGTCGAAGGTCGCGCGGTTTGAAAGCTCGCCAAGGTAAGGGGTCAGGTAGGCGGCGCGATCGACGACAAACGCCGCCGCCATCTTGAGGTCGCTGCCCAGCGCCACACCCGGCTCCCCATCTTCGGGGAAGGGAACCGGCTCGGGGACAAAACCGCGCGCCCGCCGAATCATGAGGGGTGCTCCCGTGGCAGTCAAGCGTACCACCGAGTCGTCGGCCCGCTGGGCGATCGCACGGTCATGGGTGAGGTAGCCGTCGACGATGGCGCGCAACATCGCAATCGCCTCGGCGTCGTCCGCGGCAATCGGCTCGCTACTGCGGTTGCCGCTCGTCATCACCAAACGGAGCGGGTGCGGCTCATTGAGCCACGCGGTCCCCGTCGGCCGCCCTGCTGCCTCGTGCCACAGGAGATAGTGGAGTGGCGTTGTCGGCCGCATCACCCCCAACCAGGCAAGCCCCGGGGCAAGCTGCATGAGCGCTGGGTCGGCCAAGGGAGGAAGTTCTCGGCGCAGGGGGACAAGGACGATCGGCGCTACCACACTTTCGAAGGAACGGCGCGCCGCCTCATCCCACGCCAGCCACTCTTCAAGCGACGCCACGTTGAGCGCCATGACCGCGAAGGGTTTGTTTGGGCGGCGCTTGCGCGCCCGCAACCGCGCCACCGCCTCAGGGTTGTTGGCGTCGCACATCAATTGAAAGCCACCCAACCCTTTGAGCGCGACGATGCCGCCTGCACGCACCACCTCCAGCGCGCCTGCGATCGGGTCCCCCGCAAGCGGCTCGCCCGCGCCGTCGAGGAAGGTGAGTTTCGGTCCGCACCTCGGGCACGCGGTCGTCTCGGCGTGGAAACGGCGGTTGCTCCAATCGGTGAATTCCGCATGACAAGCGGCACAGAGGGGAAAGGCGGCAAGCGTCGTCCCTGCTCGCTCGTAGGGAAGAGACCTGCTCACCGTGTAGCGCGGTCCGCACTGGGTGCAGGCGAGAAAAGGGTAACGCCACCGCCGGTCGTTGGGATCAAAGAGCTCAGCAAGGCAGTCGGGGCAAACAGCGCGGTCGGGGACGAGCGCCACTCCCCCTGCCGATACGTTAGGCAAAATCGCGAAAGGGGCATCATCCTCACGCCCTGCACCGAGCGGAGCAGGGTCGATCGCGCTGGTGTCCGGGAACGGTTCGATCGCTTCGATCTCGGCCGATGGGGGAGCCTTTTGCCGGAGCTCAGCAAGGAACCGGAGGGGATCGCCGTCAGTCAGCGCCACTTCCACCCCCCAACCGACGTTGCGAACCCACCCGCGCACCCCGAGCGCCTGCGCCAAACGGACGACGAAGGGGCGAAAGCCAACCCCCTGCACCCGCCCGCGGATCAGGAAGCGGCGAGCGCCGCGCAACGCGTCTCGATCCACGTCAGCCACTGCTCGAATCCTTCCCCTGTCAAAGCCGAGAGCGGAATCGCTTCGATCCCCGGACGGACGCGCGCCGCGTAGGCGCACGCTTTCGCGACGTCGAACGGCACATAGGGAAGGAGATCGCTCTTATTGACCAACATCAGTTCGGAAGCGGCGAAGATGTCGGGGTATTTGAGGGGCTTATCCTCCCCTTCGGTGACCGCGAGGAGAACCACCTTGGCGTGCTCGCCGAGGTCAAACGCCGCCGGACAGACCAAGTTCCCTACGTTCTCGATAAAGAGGATCGACCCCTCAAGGGGGGCGAGCGCCTCGATCGCGTGGCTCACCTGGTGGGCGTCGAGGTGGCACCCCTTGCCGGTGTTGATCTGGATTGCCGGCACGCCGGTGGCGCGGATCCGTTCCGCGTCGTTCGACGTCTGCTGGTCCCCTTCGATCACCGCGATCGGGTAGCGCCCTTTGAGCGCTTCTATCGTCTTCACCAGGAGCGTCGTCTTCCCAGAACCGGGACTGGAGACGAGATTGAGCGCAAGGATCCGCCGCTCAGCAAGATAGCGCCGATTTTCCTTCGCAAAGCGGTTGTTGTACGCCAGGATATCTTGTTCCACCTGGACCATCCGTGCCTGGCTCATCCCTGGCGCATGAGCCCGCGCCGCTCCCGCACCGAAATCGAGGGGGTGAGGGTAATGAGCGTGGGAGTGATCAACGTCATCGTGATGATGATGGTGGTGATGATCATGGTGGTGGTGATGGTGAGGGTGATCATCCCCGTGATGGTGCTCGTGCAAAAGAGCCTCATGCTCATCGCCGCCATGCGTATGGGGTTGGATCGTGGTGGAGCCACAGCCGCAAACAGTGCACATCTTTGCTCTCCCTATTCGATTTCGATTGCCAGCACCCGCATTTCGGTACCGGCAGTGGGTTGCAGGCGATAGCCGCCGCAGTGAGGACACGAATCGGTGCGGTCGGCGATCGCTACCTGCTTTTGACAATCCCAACAGTAGGCGGCACCCTCCACCCGCTCGATGCGAAGTTCCGCCCCTTCCGCCAGGGTGCCACGGCAAACGGCGTCAAAACAGAACTGGAGCGCTTCGGGTGCAACGCACGACAGGGCGCCGATCTCCAGAATGACGCTGCGAATCCGCGCCGCCCCTTCGGCCAGCGCACTCTCTTCGGCCAAGCGAACCACGCTCTCGGCAAGCGCCATCTCATGCATCGCGCACCTCCAGCTCGCAAGGGACGCACGGATCGAGTGCCGCGAGAGCCGCCCGTCCCAGTTCAACGACCTCTTCGCGGCGAGAACAGGCCACAGGTTCAATCAGTTCGCGCACAACCGCCGCATCGAAACAGAGACGGTCGGTGGGAGCATCGACCGCGTAGCACGCCACCCGATCGTCACACACTCGAGCACGATGGATCAGCTTCCCGCGCGCGGTGGTAAGCGCTACCTCCGCCTCCCCGGCTTCCTGGCGGATGCTCAGTGCCAGCCACTCGACGAGCGCCTCCGCTGGCAAAACGAGATCGTGTACGATCCGCTGCCAGCGGCAGCGAAGGCGCGCTCCAATCCTTGGGGCGGCTTTCTTCCAGTGCGCCAGGTAGGGTGCAATCACTGGCACCAAACAGGATTCGACCCAGCGACGCCGATGCGTCTCGTCTGAGGATTCAACATCCCTCCACTCATGCCACAAGTGCCACTGGGGGGATTCCCCAGAAACTTCCGGCCAGCGGTGAAGCAAGTGTATCAAATGTTCGCGCGCCGCCTCTTTCCAGACCTCAGAAACGCGCGCAGGCAGAACCGTCACCTGACGCCCCGTGGCAGCAGTGAGCACGACCTCTGCCGCCAATTGCTGCGCGGTTCGACAGACGCCGTAAAGCAACCCGACCCATTCGACAACCGATTCGGGCGTCTGACCAACGAAGCGGCGCGCCACCGGCGGACGAACCAGGCGGCTCTCAGCCACTGCAACGGTGTGCGAGGCCTGCTGCCAGGCCAGAGAGAGGCGAAAAAAACCGACCTCAATCATCTTTGCCCTTCTGAAACACCATCTGGCAACGAAATTGGGGGGCGAGTTAACGCTGCGAGTACTGCCCACGCGGTAAGCCGCGCCTGATCTTGATCGGGGAATTCCACTGGGGGAGAAAAGAGCGAACAGGTGTGATAGATCCCCACACCGGTCATCTCAGCGGCCAAAAATTCGTAAGCACCGGCCGGGAAACGCCATAAGTGGCGATCCCCTGGAGCGACTTGCGGCCACCGATCATGCGCCGGCACGATCACTATGCTCACCGTCCACGGTGCAATCACCACCGCCACCCAGTGATCGTCCACCACCGCGCTGCGTTGCAACCCTACCACCTCGACCATCAGCGCCGGATTGCAGATCGGCACGTCCGCCATCCGCTGCGCCGTGGCACGCCACGCCGCCACCAGTGCTGATTCGGGTGATTCGCGCCACAAGGTCACTCGCAAGTCACCATGAATTTCATTTTTGGTGCCTGACACTCGGGGCATCGCCAATCCTCCGGCAGAGCAGAAAAAGGAGTGCCAGGCTGGACCCCGTGCTCCGGGTCGCCTACTTCGGGCCGATACTGCCACCAACAGACCCCACACTCCAACACTGCACCGGCAGAAGCATCTCGAAAGCTCCCTTCGAAAATGGGTTCACGGGTCATGACCTCAACTCCACCAGATAATCGGCCAACCTCTCGCGCGACAGCGCCAAATCCTCTGGCGCTGCACGAACCACCTCCGGGAGAGCGGTCACCTCGATGGTGTCGAGAATCAGGGCGTCCATGCTGTTGAAATAACGCACCCGCCAAACATCGCGCAACCGCGTATTCGAGACCCGACACTGACCATAACTGCGGATCGACACCGCAACCATTGGTGGTCCAAGCCACTCGTCAATCACCTTCAAGTCGGTAGCAGTAAGTGGCAGCAACGTCAGGTTGAGGACGTGAACAGCCCGCCCGAGTACGCCGCGACCTGCCCAGTAGCGTAACTCCTCGACCAGTGCGGGAGCATTCATACATCCCTCAGGGTAGCGGGGCGGAGGCATATCGGTAAGCGACGTCGCCACCATTGCCGCTATCAGCGACTCCACCTCTGGCGCATAGCGCCACTCGTCGCAAAGGACAACACCACCCTCGCCCAGAACCATCTCGTGCCAGATTCCAGGAAAGGCACTTTCGCGAACGCGCAAGGTCATAGGCGCCGCTGCCTGGGCAATCACTTCGCCGACACCAAAGGCGTCCTCGATCCAACGCCGAGCTTCGGGTGTCTCCGTCATCACTGAGGCAACGACTGGTCCCCCGGGGTTTGCCGCAATCGCTGCGACGAACCGTTCCATCCAAGAGACCGCGGATCCCTCTCGCCCCAACTCCCAACCTCGCGGGGCGGAAAAGGTGTGCATCTCTTTGGGGAGCAAGGGGAAGTCTGGCGCTTCGTCATTTTGTGTGCTGGGTCCAACCGCCACCACCGGGATCGGAAAAGTACGGCGCCGCCCCCCCAAGGAAACCAGAGAAGTAGAGGGATGGGAAGCCGTCATACCTTTTCTCCTGGGACTGGGTCACGTTCCAAGTGACGCCATGCCTCGGCCACCTCAGCACAATATTCGGCCCAATCACGCAGTCCTTCGATTCGCTTCTGTTCCCTACCGTCCTGAAGGAGGAGCAACGCTGGTACCCGCATGATGCCCCACTCTTTCTGCCAATAAGCCGAAAATTCAGGGCTAACAACAAAAAGCGGCTCACTTCCACCAGAAAAGAGCGAAGCGAGCACCTCAGGCACAATCACGCACGCATCGAAGACTTCGGGCTGCTTGGTTGGGTCACCGGTTAGGAGTACCCAGCATAGCCCATTGGGCCATCTGTAATCATTTTCAGCGACGATTCGTGCCCCCCCTTTTTCCATCCGGGTGAGCACCTTGGCCAATTTAGCCCGTGAATCAATAGGTGCCAGCAAGATTTCATTCATGATCTTGTCTCTCTGAGGAATTCAGGAAGTTGCGGTTCCCGATTGAGGTCAGGAAAGAATGCGGCTACATCGATCGACGCACCCGCCTGAGCAGCAGAGAGCGCCGCCAACGCCTGGCGAACCAGCGCGGCGCGCTCCGGTTCAAGCACCTCCCGCGCCACTCCCAAGTGGACCAGTAACCAGGTCCCAACCCGTTGCGGGCCGACTAGTGCGCAGTCGATCCACTCGATGGTACCGTTATCTCCTCGGCAGAGCGCCCTCCACCCTTCGGCCTCGATCACCTCCATCGGCACACCCAGGCACATCCCTGTTACCTCCGCAGAGCGAGCGCGAGAAAGCGTTCGTCACCGAAACGGCATGCCGCCTCCGGGGACGGGCGCCCAACCTCGTAGGCTTCGAGCGCGAGCGCCGCGTCAAACGGCAGCGGTATCTCCCCGTCGGTGCGCGGCTGTGGCGTCAAACCCCACCGCTCGAGCCAGGTCACCCCTAGCTCCACTGCACGCGGTACCTGCATCTTGACAGCTGGCGTGAGGCTGCCGCCGTAGTCTTCGAGCTCGGCAGGTTGCACCCCGATGAGCACCACCTCCCTGGGATAGGAGTTGGTCATCTCAGCAGCGAAAAGCACCTCCTGGAACCCCGCCTGGTGCAAGCTCATCTTGTTCGCGCCGAGAAAACGGGGCACTTCGTCGCCCACCACGACACGCAACGCCCCTGGGGCATCACCGAAATCGACTGCATCAAAGACAAGCAACCGCTCGGCTTGCTGAACATAGGGAAGCATGTAGAGCCCTTGCGTCCCGCCGTCCATCGCCTGCACCCTCTCCGGCAACATCCATCGGGTAAGGAGGTGTTCGATGCAGCGTACGCCAAAACCTTCATCGGCCCAGAGCACGTTGCCGATCCCAAGGAGCAACGCATCGAGGCTCTTTTCGCCCACTGTCGTCACTCCTTGTACATCCGCCAACCGCTCACCATCGTCGAGATGAGCGACTGCCGACTCATGATGTCCTCGCGGATTGCTGCATAGACATGCACCATCACGAAGATCACCATCAGCCACATTCCTGTCCTGTGCAACATATGGACCTGCAGCGAACCGCCGAAAGCTGGAATCACCCAGCCGAAGAGGGTATCGCTCCAGTGGCCTTGACCAGCACCCTCACTGTAAAGGGCGAAACCGGTGGTGATCATGAAGAGCGCAAGCAAAAAGAAGAGGAAGAACATCGCCAACTGCGCTAAGGGGTTGTGGCCGACGTATTTTTTCGGCTGGCGTTCAAGGAAGAGGTACCAGCGCAGTTCGTACCCGACCTCGCGCCACCACTCGCGCTTCCACACTGGCAGGATGAATAGCTGCCGCGCGTGGTGGTTGCCGACGAACGCCCAGTAGATGCGACCGAGCAGGCCGATGGCGAACACGTAGCCGGCAGCAAAGTGGGCAAACCGCACATAGCCCATCAGGAAATTGGTCGCCGCCTCCCCGGGTACTGAAGGAAGCGGCAGGCCAATGAAATAGCCGGTAGTAGCGAGCACCACGATCGCGGCTGCGTTGATCCAGTGCCATAACCGTACCGGCGCCTCATACACATAGACACTCTTGACCTGGCGGCCCCGCCGTTCGATCTCGAGCTGGTCTTCGTTGGCCAACATGGCGCACCTCCTAGCGCACGGTGACTGTGATCAGTTCGCGCTCATCGGGGCTGATCACATGGGTAGAACAAGCCAGACACGGGTCGAATGAGTGGAGCGTACGCAAGATTTCAAGTGGCTGATCGGGAACCAGCATCGGTGTGTCGAGGAGCGACGCTTCGAACGCCCCGATCTGCCCCTTCGGATCCCGCGGTCCGCCGTTCCAGGTGGTCGGCACCACGCACTGGTAGTTCTCAATCTTGCCGTCGCGGATGCGGATCCAGTGACCCAGGGCACCACGCGGCGCCTCGGTGAATCCCACCCCTTTCGCCTCACGCGGCCACGTACTCGGATCCCATTTCTCGACATTCGCGGTGGTGAGATCGCCCGCCTTCAGGTTAGCCATCAACTTGGCGAACTCACGCTGCTGCAGATGGGCGCAGTAGAGCGCCTCGAGTCCGCGAGCTGCGGTCCGGCCGAGTGTCGAGAAAATCGCCTGCACCGGCAGATCGAGTTGTTTGAGCGCCATGTCCACCAATCCGTGGATCTCGGGATACTGTTTCGGCTGGAGGTAACCGAGCACCATCCTGGCCAATGGTCCAACCTCCATCGGATGGCCACGCCAGCGCGGGGATTTGATCCAGGAATACTTGCCGTTTTCGTCAATCTGCTCGATTCGCGTGCGCGATCCCTTGGTGCGCGGGCCAAGTTCGAAGTGGTGCTCGGTCACGCCGTCCCACGGATGGAGTCCCTTCGATTCGTCCGGATAGGTGTACCAGCTATGGGCAACAAACTCCTGGATCTCCTCGGGATCGCGCAGGTCGACGGAATGGATTTTGGTAAAGTCACCATTGATCACAGCACCGCGCGGCAACTGTAGGTTCTCACTTCGGGTATCGTTCGCGCGGTGCGGGATATCACCGTAAGAGAGGAGGTTCTTCGACGATAGCCCCCCACCGAAGAGCCAATCTTTGTAGAAAGAAGCGATCGCCAGCAGGTCAGGAATATAAACTTTTTCAATAAATTCAGCCGCACGGTCAATGATCGATTGCACCAAATTGAGGCGTTCCATATTGACCGCGCCAACCGCTCCCGTCTGTTCAAGGCTGATTGCGCAAGGTACCCCGCCAACGAGCCAGTTCGGGTGGGGGTTCTTGCCTCCGAAGATCGTATGGATCTTCACGATCTCTTTCTGAAAATCAAGCGCCTCCAGGTAGTGGGTCACCGCCAGGAGATTGACTTCCGGCGGCAAACGGTAAGCCGGATGGCCCCAGTAACCGTTCATGAACGGCCCCAACTGCCCCGACTCGACAAAACGCTTCAATCGGTTTTGAATGTCACGGAAATAGCCGGGAGAGGAGAGCGGCCAAGAGGAGATCTTCTGGGCGATCTCCGAAGTGGCCTTCGGATCGGCAGAGAGAGCCGAAACCACGTCGACCCAGTCGAGTGCGTGCAGGTGGTAGAAGTGCACCAGTTGGTCATGAACTTGGAGGTTAAGCTGCATCAGGTTGCGGATGGTGTTGGCATTCTCCGGAATCGTAATGCCCAGCGCATCCTCCACTGCCCGCACCGAAGTGAGCGCATGGGTGCCGGTACATACCCCGCAGATTCGCTCAGTAAAGGCCCAGGCGTCACGCGGGTCGCGCCCCTTGAGGATCACTTCGAGCCCGCGCCACATTGTTCCTGTCGATACCGCGTTGCGGATCACGCCGTTCTCGTCGATATTGACTTCGACCCGCATATGCCCTTCGATCCGCGTCACTGGATCGACGACAATCCGCCGCCCCGAGTCGTTGAGCTGAAAGCCTTGTGGAGTGGTCATCTGTGCCATTGTGGGTCCTCCCTACTCATTCCGTTTCCGTTGTCTCGGGTTGCTTGCGCAGACGCGTGAGGACAGAGACCGCCGCATGGGCTGCCACCGCCGCGCCGACAGCACCGGCAGCCATCTTGCCGACACGATCAGCGTTCGCCTCGACGCCGAAGGGCTGAATCTGGGTGACGCGATCGTAGAAACTCCCTTTATCCCAGAAACCATCCTCCGAGCAACCGATACAACCGTGACCGGAGCGCACAGGCCAGCTCACCCCCCCATTCCACTGGATCGAGGAACAAGCATTGTAGGTCGTGGGCCCTTTGCACCCCATCTTGTAAAGACAATACCCTTTGCGTGCACCTTCGTCGTCCCACGCCTCGACGAACTGTCCGGCGTCGAAATGGCCGCGGCGGTAACACTTGTCGTGGATCCGCTGCCCATAGAACATTTTTGGACGCAACTGGCGGTCGAGTTCAGGGATTCGGTCGAAGGTCAACATGTAGGTGACCACACCAGTCATCACCTCGGCAATCGGCGGACACCCCGGCACATTGATGATCGGCTTGCCGGTGATCACCTTGTGGACCGGTGTAGCCTGTGTCGGATTGGGTTTCGCGGCCTGGACACACCCGAACGAGGCGCACGCTCCCCAGGAGATGATCGCCTTAGCGTCGGCGCATACCTCTCTGAGCTCCTCAATGAAAGGTCGGCCACCGTGAATGCAGAAGACACCATCCTCGTTGAGGGGAGGATTGCCCTCGACGGCCACAATGTAGCGTCCCTTATACTTCTGCCGCACCTCTTCGATGATCGCGAGCGCTTGATGTCCGGCCGCTGCCATCAGCGTATTGTCAAAATCGAGCGACAGCATTGAAAGCACCACGTCACGGGTGAGCGGATGGGCCGAACGGATGAACGACTCCGAACAGCAGGTGCACTCCAACCCATGGACCCAGATCACTGGCGTGCGCGGTTTCGTCTCCATCGCATGGACAATCCGCGGCACCGCGCTTGGCCCCAACCCCAACGCGGTAGCGGTCAGACTGCAGAATTTGAGAAAGCTGCGCCGCGTGATCCCTTGACGGCGCATCACTTCGTAGAATGTTTCCACCACCTTTCTCCTTTTCTTCGCTCAAGAGGCAAGAAGAACTGCACCAACCCCGGCGATTGCCATGCCAGCTGTGCGCACTGCCCAAAATTTCCCGCGGGTGAGTTGCACGAGCCCGTGCGCGAGAGCGACTCCTGAGAGGTGAAGCGCCAAGCTCGTTACCCCCATTCCCATGGTATAGACCACCGCCACCTCGCTTCCGGGAACCTCCAACCCATGAACGTAGCCGTGAAAAAGTCCAAAAAAGGCGACTACCAATATCGCGACCACCTGTGGAAAGCGAACTGCGGCAGCCAAAAGAAGCCCGAGCCCGAGGAGTGTCAGCTGCACCCCCGTCTCTGCGGCTGGAATAACCAAGCCCTCAAGCGCAACCCAGAAACCGGCCACCAATGCGGCAACGAAGGCAATGGGCAGACGCCACCAGGCGCTACCGCCCATCAACCCCGCCCACAGCCCGACTGCAACCATTGCCAGAAGATGGTCCAGACCAGTCAGCGGATGGATAAGTCCGGAAAAAAAGCCGGAAACCGGATGCGCCCCAACGTGGGCCCAAGCTAAAGCTGGGGAAAAGAAAAATGCGACAAACCACCTTTTGCTGCTGTGCATGGTCTTCCTCCGTGTTGATCCACACGAAGGCTAGAGCAAAAAGTGTGCCAGAAAAGATCCCGACAAAAAATGTCGATCAATCAAAAAGATAAATCAAGAAACAACACTAATGTCAAGGCATTCTTGATTACTCGGTTACCATAGGTAACCACAAAGTAAATATCGCACCACCTTCATGGTTGTTTTCTGCCGACAACCTCCCGCCCATCTTCTCGACCAAACCGTAGCTAATTGCCAGCCCAAGTCCCATCCCTTGTCCAACCGGTTTCGTCGTGAAAAACGGCTCGAAAATATGAGGGAGATGTTCCGGCGCGATGCCCGGCCCGTTGTCGACGAAATCGATTCGCCACCCATCTCCTTCCACCGCCGCGGTAATTGTGAGCCGCCCGTCCGGTTGGCCGGCAGTTGCGTCAGCAGCGTTCTGCACTAGATTCATCACCACCTGCTGCAACTGGCCACTGTTGCCCCAGACCCGCAAACCGTCGGGCAAGTCGAGCGTGACTCGGAAATTGCCGCGCACTGCCGACTGTACCCAATGAACCGATCGCCGGATGACCTCGCCAAAATCAACCTCGTGCCGCTCTCCTCCGTCGACGGCAGAGAAACGTTTCAAAGCGTCGACAATGTCACGGCTGCGTTGCGCGCCCTCCTCAAGCCCGGCGATGAGCCGGGGCAGGTCAGCCAGCGTCCGGTCGAGTTTGAGATCCTCGCGTAACCGTTGCAACTCCTCGGGCAATGCGCCGTATTCATCGCAGGTAGCGAAGAAGCGACGAAACCGCTCCGCGTAGCGCTTCAGCGCATAGACGTTGCCGAGCACAAAACTGATCGGATTGTTGAGCTCATGGGCAACCCCCGCGACCAAACGGCCAAGTGACGCCATTTTTTCAGAATGGACAAGTTGTCGCTGCGTGCGCTGGAGCTGCTCGTGCGCTTGCCGCAGCTGTTCATACGCCCGGCGCAGCTCCCCAACGGGACGCCCGGTAATCACCACACCGGAAATCCGCCCGGAAGCGTCGCGCCGCACGGTGCAATTGAATGAAACCGGAGTAAGAGTGCCGTCGGCCGTCACCATCTGGCACTCGCAATCGTTTTTTTCCTGAGGCGGCATCGTGCCTCGACCACAGAAGAGCGCACGATCTTTCTCGGCCAGCAAATGAAAGAACGGCTGACCGGTCAGCGCCTCGCACGGCTGGCCAACCAGCTTACAGAGAGATTCGTTGACCGCTTCAATCCGCCACTCGAGGTCGCAAACGACCAGCACATCGCTAATGCTGTCGATCACGCTA